>JAUIJW010000252.1 GCA_030431085.1 Bacteroidia bacterium | reverse complement strand
GGATTATTTAATCTCGTATAAATAAATCCTAATTCCGCTAAGGAAAATAGATTAGCTGCATGCTCTGTATTATCAAAAACATACGAACTTGTTTGGTAAATTGGTATTGCTCTTGTGCCTAAAGTTTGTGTTGTATCGTGGCCTGCATGTAGGGCGTTGGTTGCTATTTTTTGGGTACTCATTATTTTATTGATTTAATTTTTAATACTTAGATTCTATCGCCCCTTGTTTTAGGTATTACCAAAGGGACTGTTACAATCTTACTTTTTTAGGCAATACCTTTACATCATTTGACACATTATTGAATACCTCATCATTCTATTTTATAAATAAAAAGCCCCTGAAATTCATCAGAGGCTCTTTGCTATTATCTTGTTTTTAATTTTACTACATAACAAACCCCTGCGCTAATGGGCGCATCATCATGTTCATCATTGCTGTAAAATCAATTATCATATTTTCATTGTTTTCGGATACAAATGTAAAACCTTTTTTGAATTTAGCAAACATTTGCATTATTTTAATTCTGCATGACCAAAACTTACAGAAAAATCAACACACCATATAACTACTTTTTTATACTTAGATAAATCGGTATGGGTCTGAAGAGCATATTCAAAATTACCCTCTAACTGTTTCAGTTCTCCTAAATTGATAAACTCAGAAGATCCTACTTCGGGGGTAAGGTATACCAATAGCTTTGGCCCATCATCTGTCTTAAAATTTTTAAAGCTTAGTTTGATGCGTTCCCTATCAATAGAAACTTTACCTGATGTAGGGTGGGCATCTGCCACAAACTCTCCTTCTAAAGATTTTTTAACCTGAAACGGACCTCCATCTATCATATCACTTACCATAGCCCCATCAGAGCTACATGACAACAAAAAAAAAGAAACGAATAAAAAAACGGATGTAAGTTGATGTATTTTCATAATAATTTGTTCGTATAGAAATCGTTTCCTTACAAATTTATTTTACAAATTATGCGCTATTAATACATTTAAAATTTATAAATTTGCAATTCAAATTCTAGAGGAAAGATTTGGACTGATTGCAACCTCGATAAAAAATGCTAAAGCGGTACTTTTATACGCCTTTGGTATTTTATATCTCCCAATTTTTCTTCTTCAAAAAAATATTATAAAATGTCATATTTATTTACATCAGAATCTGTTTCAGAAGGACATCCAGATAAAATTGCCGATCAAATTTCTGATCATTTATTAGATACTTTTTTGGCTTTCGATCCTAATTCTAAAGTGGCTTGCGAAACACTGGTTACCACTGGCCAAGTTGTTTTAGCTGGTGAAGTGAAGACAGAAACTTACATCGATGCGGCCAGAATTGCTCGAGAAACTATTAATAAAATAGGCTATACAAAAGGGGCTTATCAATTTGAAGGCGAAAGTTGTGGTGTTATTTCTTTAATTCATGAACAATCGCCAGATATTAATCAAGGCGTTGACAGACAAAGCAAAGAAGAGCAAGGAGCGGGAGATCAAGGTATGATGTTTGGTTATGCCACCAATGAAACCGAAAATTACATGCCTCTAGCCTTAGATTTAAGTCATAAACTTTTAAGGAATTTAGCCGACTTAAGAAGGGAAAACAAAGAAATTACTTACTTAAGACCAGATGCGAAAAGTCAGGTTACTATTGAATATTCTGATGATAATATTCCACAAAGAATTGACACCATAGTCATTTCTACTCAACATGACGAATTTGGTTCTGAGCATGAAATGTTAGCCCAAATTGAAAAAGACATTAAAGAAATTTTAATTCCTAGGCTTGTACAATCTTTACCTAAAAATTTGCAGCATTTATTTGATGATAACATCACCTACCATATCAATCCAACAGGAAAATTTGTTATTGGTGGGCCTCACGGCGATACAGGTTTAACGGGTAGAAAAATTATTGTGGATACTTATGGTGGTAAAGGTGCTCATGGTGGAGGTGCCTTTAGCGGCAAAGATCCTAGTAAAGTAGATCGTTCTGCAGCCTATGCTGCACGTCATATTGCTAAAAATATGGTAGCTGCTGGTATTTGCGATGAAGTTTTGGTCCAAGTATCTTACGCTATTGGAGTAGCTCAACCAACCTCAATTAATGTAGAGACTTACGGTACAGCAAAAGTTGATTTAAAAGACGGTGAAATTTCTAGAATTATTGAAAAAACATTTGATTTAAGGCCTTCTGCAATAGAAGATCGGTTAAAGCTTCGCAATCCTATTTATAGTGAAACAGCAGCGTACGGACATATGGGCAGACAACCAAGGCATATTACTAAACATTTTAGTTCGCCATACGCTGGTGAAAAAACAATTGAAGTTGAATTATTTACTTGGGAAAAGTTAGACTATGTCGATACTTTAAAACAAATTTTTAATTTATAATCTCTCTTTTAAAAGGAGTAGCTTTAGGCTACTCCTTTTCTATGATTACCGAGGTAAAATATCTATATACCAAAAACCACTATTGGCTTTAGAATCTG
>JAUIJW010000251.1 GCA_030431085.1 Bacteroidia bacterium | reverse complement strand
GTGGAGATAAAATTGGACGAAGAAGATTAGATACACACTTTATTTGATACGAAAAACTCGGAGCCAAATCTGATTATGATGCTAAAACACAGTTTTATAAAGTAAGTTCCATAAAGGACTTAAATCTTTTATAATATGCAACACCGCAGAAGACTTTTTGTAGACTCTTTTATCTTTGATTAAGATTATTGTGTCTAAGTTGATATTTTCTTCATTTAATTGTAACAAAAACTTCGATGCAGCGTCTGATTGTAAGGAAGCAAATAAAAATTGTTTTTGGCGTTCGTGATTTAGAATAAATCTAACAGAAGTATTGCAAAGATTACAAACACCATCAAATAAAATAATTTTATGTTGATTTTCAATTTTCACAAAGCGAAGTTAAAAAAATAAGGTTTTTAACAAATGCTTAAGAGAGTTAAATTGTGTTATGGGTATATTTGATAAATAAATTAACCAAATGATTAAGCTTGTAAATTTACATAAATCTTACCCTATGGGTAATGATTCACTTCATGTTTTAAAAGGTATCAATCTTCATGTAAAAGAAGGTGAGTTTGTATCTATTATGGGGTCTTCTGGATCTGGTAAGTCAACCATGTTAAATATAATAGGATTGTTAGATACACATGATGAAGGTGATTACTTTTTAAATGGCCAATTAATAGAAAATTTAGACGAAAGGAAAGCAGCTATACTGAGAAATAAGTTCTTAGGGTTTGTATTTCAGTCATTTAACCTTATCGGATATAAAAATGCAGTCGAGAATGTGGCGCTTCCGCTATATTACAAAGGAGTAGGGAGAAAAGAAAGAATAGAAATTGCCATGGAGTATCTCGATAAAGTAGGTTTAAAAGATTGGGCCAACCATATGCCTAATGAATTATCTGGAGGGCAAAAGCAAAGGGTTGCAATTGCTCGAGCTTTAGCTACAAAACCTAAAGTTGTATTAGCAGATGAGCCTACAGGAGCCTTAGATTCTGTTACCTCAGAGCAAGTAATGCAGCTGTTAAAAGATATTCATGCAGAAGGTATGACCATTGTTGTAATTACCCATGAAGAAGATATTGCAGAACAAACAGAAAGAATTATTCGCTTAAAAGATGGATTGATTATAAGCGATGAAAATAAAAAACTTGCAACAGTTTAATTATGTTTGATATAGATCGTTGGAGAGAAATTTTTCAAACCATAAGCAAGAATAAACTAAGAACCATATTATCTGGTTTTACGATTGCTTTTGCCATATTATTATTTACCATTTTATTTGGTATTGGCAACGGCTTAAAACATACGTTTGAAAGAGAATTTGCAGGAGATTCAATGTATTCAATCTACATATGGACTGGTAGAACCACTAAACCATATAAAGGGCTTCAAGCGGGTAGGAGAATACAGCTGAAAAATGATGATTATAAGTACTTGATTGATAAGTTTAAAAGTAACATCAGTACGATAAGTCCTAGAATTCAACGAAACACCAATGCTACTTATCAAGGCAAAAAGAATAACTACACCATGAGAGCTGTTTACCCTGGCTATCAAAAGTTAGAGTCTGCAGAAATGATGAGTGGTCGATTTATCAATATGTTAGATTTAAAGAAAAGATCTAAAGTCGTTGCTATTGGTAGGTTGGTAGAAAAAGATTTGTTCGGACAGTTAAGTGCCATTGGAAAAGAAATTAACATGAATGGTATTTCTTATCAGGTTATTGGTGTTTTTTCAGATCCGGGAGGCGATAATGATGAACGTTATATTTATGCACCGTTTACCACAGTACAGCAATTATATGGTAATACAGATCATGTAGATTCTTTTGGTATCACATATAATCCGGCTTTGAATGTTGATCAAGCCATAAAATTCGGGCATAATATGGAGGCTGCTTTAAAAGAAAAGCACAGTATTCATCCAAGAGATCAAAATGCAATTAGAGTTAGAAATTATGCAGAAGGGAATAGAGATGCCAGTATGATGATGTTTGTATTAAATATTATAATACTATTTATTGGTATTGGTACATTAATCGCTGGTGTTATAGGAATTAGTAATATCATGATTTATATTGTAAAAGAAAGAACTAAAGAGATAGGAATTAGAAAAGCCTTAGGTGCTAGACCAAGAACTATTATTGCCATGATTATGATGGAGTCTATTTTTATAACTGCCATTTCTGGATATATAGGCCTAATGGTTGGTACTGGGGTTTTAGGCTTAATTGGCAATAAGTTAGAACGTTATTTCATTCTAAATCCTAGTGTAGAAACCTATGTTGTGGTAGGAGCAACCATTGTTTTAGTATTGGCAGGAACCATAGCAGGATATGTACCTGCGAAAAGAGCATCGAGTATAAAACCAATTGAAGCATTAAGAGACGATTAATTAGAGAAAATGAAATTTTTATTTGATAGAGATACATGGCAAGAAATTTACGGCAGTATTCGTAAGAATAAAATAAGAACTGCAATTACCATTATTGGTGTAATGTGGGGTATTTTT
>JAUIJW010000040.1 GCA_030431085.1 Bacteroidia bacterium | reverse complement strand
ATCTTTAAACGTACCAACTCCGGTATAAACATCAATTTTGTTTTTCTTCATTAAAAAGTCAATACCACCAGTAGTTTGATCAACAACCGCTTGTTTACGAGCAATCATTTTTTGAAGGTTGACTTTTAAATCGCCAGGAATTTCAATACCATGGGCGTCAAAATGCTTTACCGCATCTTCGTAATGGTGTGAAGAATCGAGTAAGGCTTTACTTGGTATACATCCAACATTAAGACAGGTGCCACCAAGTGTATTGTATTTTTCAATTATTGCAGTTTTCATGCCTAGTTGTGCGCAACGAATTGCTGCAACATATCCACCAGGTCCAGAGCCAATTACAGCTACATCATAAGAATTCATAAGAATGTTTAATTTTATTTAAGGAATACAAAAGTAAGTATAAATGATTGAATTTATGCATGATTTAAGCCTTGAATTTACCGATAGTTTAAAAGTGAAATCCATAAAATTGAGAATTTATTAACACTGTATTGTTCTTTAAAATAGTAACTTAGGCTAAATGAAAAATATTAACCAATAAAAAGACTAACCCATGAGTACAAAAGATGTAGCCACAAAATTAGTAGAGTATTGCCGTCAAGGTCAATTTGAAGCCGCAATGAAAGATTTATATAGTAATGATATTGTGAGTGTTGAGCCCGATGGTGCTCCTGTTAAAGAAGTGAAAGGTATTGAAGATGTGATTAAAAAAGGTGAAGAATTTAATAATATGGTAGAAGAGTTTCACGGTATGGAAGTATCAGATCCAGTGGTGGCAGATAATTTCTTTTCATGTTCCATGAAGATGGATGTTACTTTTAAAGGTGCTCCAAGAAGTACTATGGAAGAAATATGTTTATACCAAGTTAAAGATGGGAAAATTGTAAGAGAGGAATTTTTCTTCACACCTATGCCACAATAAATTAAAGAGTGGGATTTATAATAATCCCGCTCTTTTTAATAAAGCTTCAGGGTTAGGTGCTTTTCCTCTAAATTTTTGGTATAAATCCATTGGTTTTTCTGTGCCACCTTTACTCAAAATAAAGGTCTTAAATTTATGTGCCGTTTCTTTATCAAAAATTCCCTTTTCTTTAAACGCTTCAAAAGCATCAGCATCTAAAACCTCTGCCCATTTATAACTGTAATATCCAGAAGAGTATCCACCTTGAAAAATATGAGAAAAAGCTGTACTCATACAATTCTCTGCTACATCAGGGTAAAGTTGTGTGCCTTCAAAAGCTTTGGTCTCAAATGCTTTAACGTTGTTAATGTCTTTAGGATTTTGAGCATGCCAAGCCATATCCAATAAACCAAAACTCAATTGCCTCAGAGTGGCCATACCTTCTAAGAAATTAGCCGATTTTTTAATTTTATCGACCAATTCTATTGGAATAATTTCACCCGTTGTATAGTGTTTAGCAAATAGCTTTAATGCCTCTTCTTCATAACACCAGTTTTCTAATACTTGACTTGGTAATTCTACAAAGTCCCAATATACATGTGTGCCAGATAAACTGGGGTAAGTGGTGTTGGCTAACATACCATGTAAAGCATGACCAAACTCATGAAACAAAGTGGTTACCTCGTTAAAGGTTAATAATGAGGGTTTGGTTGGCGTAGGTTTTGTAAAATTACAAACTATTGAAATATGTGGTCTTGAATTGTTATTGTCTTTTATCCACTGGTTTTTGTACGAGGTCATCCATGCCCCATTTCGTTTGCCCTTCCGGGGAAAAAAATCAGCATATAAAACTGCTATAAAACGATCGTTCAAATCGGTTACTTTATAAGTAGTAACTTCATCATGATATTTATCGATATTAAAAACTTCTTCAAATTTCAAATCATATAATCTCTGTGCAATAGTAAATGCTCCCTGCAATACATTGTCTAATTTAAAGTAGGGTTTTAATAACTCATCATCTAAGTTAAACCTTTGTTTTTTAAGTTTTTCTGAATAATATGCACCATCCCATTTTTGCACTTGATTAATTCCATCTTTCGCAGCGATATCTTTAATGCACTCAAAATCTTTTTGAGCAGCAGGGAAAGCTTTGGTAAGAAGATCATTCAAAAAAGAATTAACTTTTTCTGGTGTTTCGGCCATGCGCTCTTCTAAAACAAAATGAGCATGAGTATTATACCCCAATAAATTTGCTCTTTTATGCCTTAATTTTACAATATCCAAAACAATACTTTGGTTATCTTGGTCGTTATTTTTAAAGCTACGAGCGCCAAAAGCTAGAGCCATTTTTTGACGTAAGTCTCTGTCATCTGCATAAGTCATTAGTGGGATATAACTTGGGTAGTCTAAAGTAAATAACCAACCTTCAATGTTTTTATCCCGTGCCATGGCTTTGGCAGATTCTATGGCCCCGTCTGGTAAGCCAGAAAGTTGCTGTTCATCAGTAATAACTAGTTCAAAAGCATTGGTTTCGGCTAAAATATTTTCTCCAAATTTTAAGCTTAAGGAAGCTATTTTTTTATCAATCTCACGGAGTTTTTCTTTATCGGCCTGAGATAGGTTGGCACCATTTCTAACAAAACTCTTATACTTTTTTTCTAATAAAGTATGCTGCTCAGGGTTTAGATTTAAACTGTCTTTATTTTGATAAATGGCCTTAATTCTTTTAAAAAGCGATTCGTTTAGTAGAATATCATTGCTAAAATCTGTTAACCATGGCGATACTTTTTGGGCTATACGCTGAATCTCTTCATTAGTCTCAGCAGAATTTAGATTAAAAAAAATACTAGAAACCCGATCAAGTTTTTCTCCAGAAAATTCTAAGGCTTCGATGGTATTTGCAAAGGTTGGTTGGCTTTTTTGATTTGCAATATTATCTATTTCAGTTTTGGCGATAGCAATCACCTCGGTAAAAGCAGCTTCAAAATATTCATTTTTTATTTTAGAAAAAGGTGCAGTATCGTAGGCCATATTAAAATCGGCTAAAAGTGGATTTTTCATAAGTCAATTGTTTTTTTGAGATCTAGATATTATTGCTTTAACTTTTTAGAAGCTTCTTGAACTTTTAACTTTAAAGCTTCTTTATAAAGAATAATTTTATCTAATACACATTTATCTTGTGCGCCAATGATTTGAGCCGCTAAAATTCCAGCATTCTTGGCGCCATCTAAAGCCACAGTTGCTACAGGAACTCCTCCTGGCATTTGCAGAATAGAGAGCACAGAATCCCAACCATCTATTGAATTTCTGGATTTAACTGGTACGCCTATGACTGGCAGCGGACTCATAGATGCCACCATACCAGGTAAATGAGCAGCACCACCAGCACCAGCAATAATAACCGCAATATCTCTAAGATGGGCATTTTTAGCGTAATCGAAAAGTTTTTCTGGGGTTCTGTGTGCCGATACAATATCAACTTCGGTTTGAATATCAAAACTTTGTAAAATATCAATAGCTTCTTGCATAATAGGCAAGTCAGAATCGCTTCCCATAATAACTCCAACCTTTGTCATGACGTGATAATTTTTTGTATTTTTAGTGGCTAAAGATAATACAAAATTAGCTTGTAAACCTTATGCAGATTCCATTATTTCATACCGTTGTTGCGTGGATATTAAAGAAGAGAAAGTATCAAATAGATATGTTTTTAAATTATCCGGAAGATGCTCAAAAGGAAGTTTTGTTTCATTTATTAAGTACCGCGAAAGATACAGAGATTGGCCAACGGTATCATTTTAAAAACATTATAGATTATAAAACTTTTAACGAAAGATTACCGATACAGCAATATGAATCGTTAGAGCCTTTAATTGAAAGAGCCCGAAAAGGGGAGTTTAACTTATTTTGGCCAGGAAAAATACAATGGTTTGCGAAATCTAGCGGCACAACGAACGCTAAAAGTAAATTTATCCCAGTTAGTGATGAAGCCATAGAAAATTGTCACTTTAAGGCAGGGAAAGATATGCTGTGTTTGTACATTAATAACAACGAACATACAGAGTTGTTTAAGGGTAAGGGGTTACGCTTAGGTGGAAGTAGTGCGGTATATGAAGATAATGATACCTATTTTGGTGATTTATCAGCCATAATTATAGAGAACATGCCATTCTGGGCTGATTTTAGTAGTGCCCCAAGTCAGAAAACGGCTTTGATGGAAGAATGGGAAACAAAGATGGATGCAATTATTCAGGAAACCATCCATGAAAATATAACCAGTTTGGCAGGCGTACCTTCGTGGATGCTCGTATTATTGCAGAGAGTATTAGACGTTACAGGTAAAGATAACATCTTGGAGGTATGGCCTAATTTAGAAGTGTTTTTCCACGGAGGAGTTAATTTTAATCCATATAGAGAACAATATAGAAAGCTGATTCCGAGTGAGAACTTTAAATATTACGAAACCTATAACGCTTCTGAAGGTTTTTTTGCAATTCAAGATCAGAACCATACCGAAGAATTACTCTTAATGTTAGATTATGGAATATTTTATGAGTTTATTCCGATGGACCAATTCAACGGAGAAGATTCTGTGGCCATACTTTTAAGTGAGGTTGAATTAGATAAAAATTATGCCTTGGTCATTACCACGAATTCAGGGCTATGGCGGTATTTAATTGGCGATACCGTAAAGTTTACAAGCTTAAATCCATACCGCATTAAAATTACAGGTAGAACCAAGCACTTTATCAATGCATTTGGCGAAGAACTCATTGTTGAAAATGCAGAGGAAGCCCTTAAATTAACCTGTAGCCATATCCATTCTGAAGTGTTAGATTATACTGTGGCACCAATATTTATGTCCGAAGGTCATCAAGGCGCACACGAATGGATGATTGAATTTAAAATTCCACCCAAAAGTATTGAAGAATTTACAATAACTCTAGATCTTAATTTACAGAAAATTAATTCTGATTATGAAGCAAAAAGGTATCTCAATATGACCTTGACATTACCAAAGGTACATCAGGCGCCAAGCGGATTGTTTTATAAGTGGCTTAAAATAAATAAAAAATTAGGAGGGCAGCATAAAGTACCAAGGTTAAAGAATGATAGAAGTTTGATAGAGGAGCTTTTGGAAATTGCTAAAACTATGTTAGTACCTCAAGAGGCCTGTGAGCAAAAAAACAAATAAGCTCAATGAATAGAAAGGCAGGCATAATCATCATAGTATTACTTATTATACATGTCCATCATTTATTGGCTCAAGAAAATAATTATTGGTTTAATAATTATGGTGCCGGAGCTACTTTAAGAGGTGGTATAGCGACGGCGGGAACAAGAACGGTTTCGGCTATTTATTATAACCCCGGTGCCTTACCGTTTATAGAAAATGATTTTTTTGAGGGTCAAGCCGATGTATTAGCGATAGATTATTTAAGAATTACCAATGCAGGAGGAGATCAGGTTAATTTAAATTACCTAAATGTAGATGTAGCGCCCTCTTTATTTGGGTACTTAAAAAGATTGAATAAAAATCCTAAAATGGCTTATGCCATAGGTGTATTGACAAAATATGTGAACAACTATAGTTTTTTACTTAACCATGAAGAGGTTGGTAATTATCTTTTACCAGACGATGAGTTAGACGTGTTTCAAGGACAATATAAATACGAAAATAGAGTGAGAGAAAGCTGGGTAGTTGGCTCTGTATCATATCGATTATCTCAACATATTGGTGTAGGGTTAAGTACAAATATTTTTATTAGAACTCAAGATTTTAATAGAAGTTATAGCGCCGTAGCTTTTCATGAGGATGAAAGAAATTTACCCAATCAAAATTTTTCTAAGATAGCGAACAATTTAGATCAAGAGGAGCTTCACCATAGGGCTTTAGGCTTTATTTTTAAGGGAGGAATTGATTTTGATTATGACGATTTAAAGCTTGGAATGACCATAACGTCGCCTTCCATAAGTTTAGGGTTGCTAAACAATCAGTCACAACGGGCACATTCTAGTTTTTTGCCAGACAAAGTGCAGAAAATACAATACTCATCTGCCGTCCATACTTATTATGCAGGGGTTTATAAAACACCATTTTCTGTAAATATTGGTGCAGACTACACTCTAAAAAAACTAACCTTAAGTATAGCCACAGAATGGTTTGCTAAAATTGATAAGTATCAAATTATTAAAGAAAAGGATAATAGTGTAGATTTAGAAAACCCAACTTCTCCAGATCCTAATTATGCCATCCCAGTCATGGCTAATAAAAGTGTGATCAACGCTGGTTTTTCAGTAGCCTATAGGTTCAATGAAAGGCTAATTTATGTAGGTAGTTTTAGAACAGATTTTAATTTTATTGATGATGAGGTTTTGGATAGAACGACAGATTTTGTGCCTAATATGACTTTTTGGGATATTTATCACATTGCATCTGGTATGATTATCACCGGGCCCAGAACAGATTTAACTTTTGGGGTAAATTATGGTTTTGGATCCTCAAGTGATACGCCTCAATTTGTAAGCATGACCAGTGCATCGCAAGACAATTATTTAAGGGGAGACATACAAAACAACGCTTCTGTACAATACAGTAACATTAGTTTTACTCTTGGTTTTAATTTTAATATAGACTTTAAAAAGGGATTAAAAGAAGAGAAAATTTAAAATGACTAATATTTTAAACCATGAAGTTTATAATCTATAAACTAGAATTTAAAAAGGTAGTATTGTAATTTATGGGTTGATGATTTTTACATTAAATCATAGTTACTTTTCTCTTTCAATCACATAATTAACCATTGTTTCTAAAGAGTCTCTGTATTCAGATTTTGGATAGGTATTTAAGATGGTCATGGCTTTCGCCTGATAGTCTTTCATTTTTTGAGAGGTGTATTCAATACCCCCATTAGCTTTCACAAAGGCAATAACTTCTTTAACTCTTTTTTTGTTTTTATTGTGATTTTTAATCGAGTTGATTAGCCATTTTCTATCCTTATCTTTACAATGGTTGAGAGTATATATTAAAGGTAGGGTCATTTTTTGTTCTTTAATATCTATACCTGTTGGTTTTCCTATTTTACTATCTGAGTAATCAAATAAATCATCTTTAATTTGAAAAGCTATACCAATTAATTCACCAAATTCTCTCATTTTCAATACCTCATCGTACGAAGCATTTACAGAGGTAGCACCAATGGCTGTACACGCAGCAATCAACGTAGCGGTTTTTTTACGAATAATATCAAAATAAACATCTTCTGTAATGTCTAATCTTCGGGCTTTTTCTATTTGAAGTAACTCGCCTTCACTCATCTCTCTTACCGCAACAGAAATATGCTTAAGAATGTCGAAATCGTCATGATCTATAGATAGTAATAGCCCTTTCGAGAGCAAATAATCACCAACTAGAACGGCAATTTTATTTTTCCATAGAGCGTTAAGTGAGAAAAATCCTCGCCTACGATTACTATCGTCTACCACGTCGTCGTGTACAAGGGTTGCCGTGTGGATTAATTCAATAATTGACGCACCTCGATAGGTGCGTTCTTCAAATTTACCATTTGAAACCATCTTGGCCACTAAAAAAACAAACATCGGACGCATTTGTTTGCCCTTTCTTCTTACGATATAGTGCGTTATTCTGTTGAGTAACGAGACTTGAGAGATCATTGAATTTTTGAATTTTACTTCAAAAAGTTCCATTTCTTTCAAGATTGGAAGTTTTATTTTTTCTACAACTTTCAAGTGATATTCCTACAAATATTAGTTATTTTTTATGTTCTTGCTTAGCCCACGAATCTCTCAATCCAACAGTTTTATTAAAGATTAAATGGTTTTGAGTTGAATCATTATCGACATTAAAATATCCTAAGCGTTGAAATTGAAATCTATCACCAATCTCAGCTGTTTTTAAGCTAGGTTCTACAAGTGCTTTTGTGTTGATATGTAAAGAGTTAGGATTTATAAATTCTTTAAAATCTTTGCCTTTATGACTGTCTGGAGCTTCGTCTAAGAACAACCTGTCATATAATCGCACCTCTGCTGGTACAGCATGAGATGAAGCAACCCAATGTATGGTGCCTTTTACTTTTCTTTTACTAGCTTCTGTACCACTACCACTTAGTGAATCTTCGTCATAGGTACAATGAATCTCTGTAATGTGGCCCTCTTCATTTTTAACAACACTGTTGGCTTTTATGATGTAGGCATTTTTTAACCGTACTTCTTTATCTAACTTTAAGCGGAAGAATTTTTTATTAGCCTGTTCTCTAAAATCTTCTCTTTCAATATAGATTTCTCTAGAAAAAGGAACTTCTCTATAACCAGCTTGATCATCTTCAGGATTATTTTCTGCCTTAAGTAATTCTTCTTTACCTTCGGGGTAATTTGTAATGATGACTTTTACAGGATCTAACACCGCCATGACTCTAGGTGCAGATTTATTCAATTCATTTTTAATATGAAATTCAAGTAAGGCAATGTCGGTCACATTATCGCGCTTAGAAATTCCTGCAGTTTCACTAAATTTTCTAATAGAGCTTGGTGTATAACCTCTTCGTCTTAAACCTGAGATGGTTGGCATTCTTGGGTCATCCCAACCCGCTACAAATTTTTCTTCGACCAGTTCTAGCAATTTTCGTTTACTCATAACCGTATAACTCAAGTTTCTTCTAGCAAACTCTCTTTGTTTTGGTCTTACCAGTTGAGGTTGATAAATTTGATCTAAAAACCAATCATACAATTCTCTGTGGTGTTTAAACTCTAAGGTGCATAGCGAATGTGATATTTGCTCTACATAATCAGATTCTCCATGGGCCCAATCATACATAGGGTAAATATGCCAAGTATTACCGGTTCTATGATGCGATTTATTAAGTATACGGTACATTACAGGGTCTCTCATGTACATATTGGTGGCGCTCATATCAATTTTAGCTCTTAATACACAACTTCCTTCTTCAAGTTCGCCACTTTTCATTTTTTCAAATAGAGCTAGATTTTCTTCGATAGGGCGATCTCGATAAGGGCTATTTTTACCAACGGTTGTTGGAGTACCCTTTTGTTCGGCAATATCACTAGAATTTTGCTCATCTACATAAGCTTTACCTGCTTTAATCATATCTAGGGCCCAATCGTATAATTGTTGGAAATAATCAGAAGAATAAAGTTCTTTGTCCCACTCAAACCCTAACCATTCAATGTCTTTTTTTATAGCATCTACATACTCTTGCTCTTCTTTGGCAGGATTGGTATCGTCAAAGCGTAGATTAACTGGTGCATTGTATTTTAGTCCTAATCCAAAATTTAAACAAATAGAGGCTGCATGACCAATATGTAAATAGCCGTTAGGCTCTGGAGGGAAGCGAAATCTTAAATTTTCTTTCGGCATACCGTTGTTCAAATCATCTTCGATGATTTGCTCGATAAAATTAAGCGATTTTTTTTCTTCTGACATAGAATTGTAATATGATCTACAAATTTAACAAAATTGTGATTTTCACAGGTGTTTTTATATTAAACTTATAAGGAAAGTATAGGTGATGAAGTTTAAAACCCTAAAATCAATTTGGCAATATAAAAGAATAAAAAAATTCCAAAAATATCGTTGCTTGTTGTAATGAAAGGCCCTGTGGCAATGGCAGGGTCAATTCCTCTTTTATTTAAAATAATAGGCACAAAAGTACCAATAAGCGCTGCTATAATAATAACACCTAACATTGAGATGGCAATAGTTAAGCTAAATTTTAAGTGAAGTGAAGTGAAGAGGCCAAAAAGAATTACTAAAATGGCTAAAACAGTACCATTAATTAAACTAAGGCCAATCTCTTTTAAAAGCCTGCTCCAAAGGCTACCTTTAACTACATCATTGGCTAAACCTTGTACAATAATAGCCGATGACTGCACACCAACATTACCGGCCATGGCCGCGATTAACGGTGTGAAAAAAAAGAGTTCTTTGTAGTTGTTAAGGGCGCCTTCAAACCCTTCCATGATAAAAACACTGCCTAAGCCACCAAATAAGCCAAGAATAAGCCAAGGTAATCGAGCTTTAGTGAGTTTTAAAATAGAATCATCTGCCTCCACCTCATTAGTAATACCTGCCGCCAATTGATAATCTTTATCTGCTTCTTCTTTTAAAACATCTACAATATCATCAATGGTAATTCTACCTACCAATCTGTTGTCATCATCAATTACAGGTACAGCTTCTAAATCGTACTTGGCCATTACTTTAGCTACCTCTTCATCATCATCATTTACATGAACATAATCTACATTAGAAATGTAGATGTCTGCAATTTTTTGATCGCTTTTAGCGGTAATTAAATCTTTTAAAGAAAGTCTGCCAATAAGCTGTTCTGCCTTGTTTACAACATAAATAGAGTGCACTCTTTGTACATCTTTAGCCTGCCCTCTAATTCGTCTTAGGCATCCGGCTACAGTCCAAGTTTCATAAACCTTAACAAGTTCTTTAGCCATTAACCCACCAGCAGTATCTTCAGCATAGCCAAGTAATTCTTCTATTTCTGCCTTATGTTCTTGATCTTCAATAGCAGAAATAACACTTTCTTGCCTTTCTTCAGGTAGCTCGGCTATCATATCTGCCGCATCATCGGTATCGAGTTCTTCTAACTCTTCGGCAATTTCTTTGGCAGAAAGATTTTTAAGAATTTTTTCTCTAGTGTCATCATCCAGCTCCATTAAGATGTCTGATGTAAGATCACTATCTAATAACTTGATGATGTAAGTTATATCATCTAAATTTAATTCTTTGAGTAGCTCGGCAATATCTGCATGATGCTGATTTTCGAGTAAAGCGTTAATGGACTTATCGTCTTTATTAGAGACGAGAAGTTCTATTTGTTCTTTTAGCGCTTTGGTCACTTCAATGGGCATCGTTAGCTATTTTTTGCGTCAAACTCAAGAATTCTTGAACTGATAATTGCTCAGGACGTTGGGCAAATATAGTATCTTCTCTTAATTTATCTGATAATTGTAATGATTTTAGACTATTTCTTAAAGTTTTTCTTCTTTGATTGAATGCCGTTTTAACCACTTTAAAGAATAATTTTTCGCTTACACCTATATTAAAATCTTTTTTTCTAACCAAGCGAATAACACCTGAATCAACCTTAGGAGGCGGGTTAAATACTGTTGGTGGTACAGTAAATAAATACTCTGCATTATAAAAGGCTTGAGTTAATACAGATAAAATGCCATAGGTTTTTGAACCGGGTTTTTCGCAAATTCTTTGGGCAACTTCTTTTTGAAACATACCCGTAAATTCTGGAATTCTCTCTTTATGATCGATCGTTTTAAAAACAATTTGGGAAGAAATATTGTAAGGAAAATTACCAGTGATGGCAAATTCATTTCCCTTAAATAAAGTATCGAGATCAATTTTTAAAAAATCTGCATTAATAATGTTTGTAGAAAGATTTAGAAAGTGGGTTTGTAAATAAGCCACAGATTCTTTATCGATTTCAATCACATGAGTTTTAAAATCTCTTTTGAGTAGAAACTGTGTTAGCACTCCCATACCAGGTCCTATCTCCAAAACATTTTGATAACCATTACCTGTTAGAGTATTCGCTATTTTAAGAGCAATTTGTTCGTCTTTAAGAAAATGTTGGCCAAGATGTTTTTTTGCTCTTACAGACATATTAGGCGAAAAATTCTTTTACAATTTTCATTTCGGTTCTAAAGGCTCCAAATTTATTTGGAAACTTATTGGCACTTTCTTGCCTTAGGTCATTAGCATGCTCGTTGTAATAGGTGGTAAGCGCTTCTAGAGAATGACAAGTGTATTGTACAGAATATGTAATACCTCCTAAATCTTCTTTAACCAAAACTTCGCTCATTAAAGCCTTGCTAAACTTACCAGTAGCAAGAACATTAGGGATGTGTTCATCGTGCATCCATTTTAACCATTCGTCATGAATAGACTCGTCTACATTAATTGTTACATTATAAATATACATGATCTGTGTTTTTATGCAAAAGTACAGAAAGCATATCTAACCACATTAACTTTGTTAAAGTTCGTCGCCTCTTAATTGTCTAAAATTGTTTCTGGCATCAACTAAGTAAATACTAGAAGGGAAGCTAAAAATAATGTTTTGATACATTTCTTTGGCTCTTTCTGGTTGATTTAAGTAGTGTTGGTATAGGTTGGCTAAAGCAAAATAAGTATCGTCTAGTAACAGACTATCTTGATGGAGTTCAATAATACTGAGATAATTATTTTCGGCTAAATGCCATTGCTCTGTTGTTACATAGGCTTTGGCTTGTAAGAATAAGGCATCGTCTACAATAGGATGTTTGGGGAAGTTATTTAATAATGTATTTAATTGGGTAATTGCTTTTTGATGGTTGCCCTGAAATTGAGATAAATCTGCAGAAGCATACCACTTAAGAGCCTGTTGCGTAGAATCTTTAGCTTGGTTGTTGGTGATGAGTACACTTAATTCAAGTGCATCGTTAGCAATAAGTTGTGAAGTGGAGGATTTAAGGACTTTTAATTGAACTTGAGCCCATTTAAAATCTCCTTTGTAGTAAGAGGTTTTAGCAATTTTAAAACGTGCTTCTTGTGCTAATATGCTATTGTCTAAATTAGTTTGAACTTGTGTGTATAAAATTAGGGCCTGATTAAAATTGTTCGTGAAAACCAATATGTCTGCCAATTTTAACCTGATTTGGGCTCTTTCAAATTTAGAACGCGCCAATGGCTGAATAGATTTTAAAATAGCGATGGCATGATCTGTATCGCTATAATGAAAAGCTAAGAAATCTGCATAGGCTAGTTGAATAGAAATTTCAGATTCTCCTGAAGTATTGTTCAGTAGTAATTTTTCATAATTCTTTTTAATAGCTAGTAATTCTTGATCAGACTTCGCCAATTTATGGTCAATTTCAAGTAAAATGATGTTTGCATTAAGTAGAGTGTCTTGATCTGCAGAGTGGTCTTTGATAAACTGAAAAATATCTTGAGCGGTATCGTACACCTTATTTTTTAAACAAATGTTACCAATATCTTGAATACGCATTAAATTCTCAGGATTTCTCCTGTACAAAGATTTCTCTTGAATGAATGCTTTTTGATACTCATTTTGTTGCATGTATAACCAACTAAGTAATTTGTTCCAAACATCTTTAGGGTTATTTTGAGCTCTTTTTAGCAATAATTTCTTAAATAGAATATTGGTGCTATTGTTATAGTCATTGGTGATATAATAGGCCAAATACCGTTGAATGCTACTGTAATATTTTTCATTTTTATTAATAAGGTTGAAATAGGCATTAAACATTTGTTCTAAATCACCTTTTTCGCCATAAATTTGAGCTTCAATGATTTCGGTATTGAGTTTTGGATTTTGCTTTTTAGCAATGCTATAAGCCTCTAGAGCTTCGTCTAATAAATGATTTTTTCTAAATGTTTGCCCTATAAGGTAACCGTAAGAGGGGTTTTTCATTACAATCTCTAAAGCCTTATTATAGTAAAGTGTTGCTTTATTTTGTTCTTGGGTAAGTTGGTAGTTATATCCTAATTCTACCAAAAGCATTCCTTCTTGTCTTGGATACCTATTTAATTGATTTGTAATTAGATTTTTAGCGGAGTCGT
>JAUIJW010000039.1 GCA_030431085.1 Bacteroidia bacterium | reverse complement strand
ATATAATAAGCCATTTCGGATAGGCAGCCTGTATATAATTGTTCTACTTTCATCGTGTAATTTTTATACTGCAAACTTAAAACAACCTAAACGATTAGTGTGTAACTCAAGTTACGGTTTATTTTAACACTCTACAAATATTCTAGCTTTGCAGGTGGCGCAGATATTTTTGTCTAGCTTTTGATATATGGTATGTATAGCAGTGTGTTTATCTTTAAAAAAATTCTCACTACCAATATTTTTTCTAAAACCACCACGCATTAGGGTGGTCTGACTTACAATTTTTAAACCACTAAAATAAATACCACCACCTCTATCTTGCCATTTTAAGACTTCTTCTGTAAGCCATTCTGCTCCGGATAGATCGATAAAATTGATGCCATTGGCCACAATAAGTACATGTTTAATATCATCTTGTCTGTAGAGACTACCAAAATAGTCCGAAATAACTTCAATGGCTCCAAAATAAATAGAGCCATCAATACGAACAATTTTTAATTGCGGACATTCTTTTATTGAGTTATCTCTTATGATATTGATAAATTTACGATGATGTAGTGTGCCCAGTACAGCAATATTGGGGTGTGCTGTTTTTTCTAAATAGAAGAATAATGAAAATAAGATGCCTGAGAAAATGGCGACTTCAATATCAAAAAATAGTGTGCCTAAAAAAGTAACTCCAAAAACAATTAATTCTCTACCGCTGCTTTTAAAGATTTTTTTTATTTGATAGAGGTCAATTAAATTAAAACTAACTAAAAGAATAATACCGCCTAAAACAGGTTGAACTAAAAAGGCTGTAAATCGCGAAAAAACGAAAAGAATTAAAGCTAAAAATAATGTGGTAAATAGTATAGCAAATGGTGTTTTTGCTCCATTTTGATGATTAACCGCACTGCGTGAAAATGACCCAGATCCTGCAAAACCAGAAAAGAAACTAGTCGTAATGTTAGCAAGGCCTTGCCCAATAAACTCTTGGTTGTTATTTATTTTTTGGTGGGTAGAAATAGCGATAGATCTTGCAATAGCCACAGCTTCGATAAGCCCTAACAATGCTAGCGTAAAGGCGCTTGAGCTCAACAATTGAATTTTTTCTAAGTTCAATTGGGGTATTTTAAAAGGTGGCCATTCGGCTTTTATAGCGCCAATAGAAGTAATACCATGAACTTCCCCTCCTAACCAAATAGAAAGTATACTTCCAAAAATCATGGCGATAATCATATAAAATTGAGACAGAGGCTTAATATATTTTTTAATAAGAACGGCAATAATGATTGTACTAATGGCAATGGTAAAAACGTACCAGTTGGTTAGATGTAGATGGGTTGAGATATAGCTTACAATTTCTATAAAAGTACTTCCAGACGGTACATCAAGGCCAAAGACATGTTTTAATTGTTTAAAACCAATCAAAAATCCAGCACCAGCTGTAAACCCAATAATCACACTATGCGATACGAAATTAACGAGTTTACCCATTCTAGCTAACCCCATAGCCAATTGAATAACACCAGTCATTAAGGTAAACACAAGGGTTAAGGCAACATAGGTCTCTAAATGATTTAGAGGGTCTACAATTTTACTAATTGTGGCATAAATTACGATAGAAATTGCCGTGGCTGGTCCACTTACCATTTGTTTCGACGAGCCAAAAAACGCGGCAATTACTGGAGCAATCAAAGCTGTATAAAATCCATAAATTGGAGGCAAACCGGCAATAATGGCAAAGGCAATGGCTTGAGGTATCACGATAACAGTACCGGTTAGTCCGGCAATCAAATCGTCTTTCCAAGTTTTTTTGATTTGAGGAAACCAAGTTAAAAACGGAAATATTTTAGGCCACATAAAAGATTAATTTCACTACAATATAAGGCAAAAGTATGAAGATTTTTGGCATATCGTGTAACGCTTGTTACTAGAACGAGCTACAGAAATTAAATCATTCTCTATTTTTTAAGTAGTTTTGTGGCAAACAGAATGAATGTATGGAGATAAAGCTTCTTTTTTTTGGAATTGCAAAAGACATTACCCAAACTAATGAGATGAGATTTCGAAGTAATGATGTTTTAACGGTGGCATTGTTAAAGAAAGAATTACAACAAAAATTTATGGCATTTGAAGATGTTTTTGATTACGCCATAGCAGTTAATGAATCTTATGCTACAAATGAACATGTGCTAAAAGATGGTGATACAGTTGCGGTAATTCCTCCAGTAAGCGGTGGTTAATATTACAATATGAAAACAGAGAATACCTACGTAAATATAACTCATGAGAAGTTAAATCTTCAGGATTGTTACGATTTTGTTCAAGATCCCTCTTGTGGTGGAATCGCAATTTTTGTAGGCACTGTGAGAAATGCTACTAAAGACAAAGAGGTGGTTAGGCTAGATTTTAGCACGTATAAATCAATGGCCATAAAGGAGTTAAAAAAAATATGCAATGATGCTCATGCCAACTTTGGGATTCATAAAATAACCATTCATCATGCTGAAGGAGTCCTTAATATAGGCGAAATTCCAGTGATCATTGCGGTATCTTCGCCACATCGGAAAGCGGCTTTCGAAGCATGTCAGTATACTATAGATACACTAAAAGAAACTGTGCCTATCTGGAAAAAAGAGTATTTTACTGATGGTGAAGTATGGGTGAATGCCCACCCTTAATCTTCGATAATCTGCATTTTTTTTAAGAGAAATGAGGCATTCATGTTTTGACAAACCCCAGTTTTTAATCTGTAGTCGAAGTACAATTCATTATTGACAATTTCTGCATCAAAGTAGTAGTTTTTTACTTGAGGCAGAGTGGCTTCAATCTCACATAAACTTAAATCGTGGGTAGCGATGATGCCCGTAGAGTTGGTAGAGACTAATTTTTCAATAAACTTTTTAGAGCCGATAGCCTTGTCTGTACTATTGGTACCTTTCAAGATTTCATCGAGAATGATAAAGTATTGCTCTTCTTGAATTTGATCGACAATAAATTTGAGACGTTTAAGTTCTGAAAAGAAATAGGAGGTATCATCCGTTAAAGAGTCTGTGGCCCTCATGCTTGTAATCAATTTAATGGGCTTATAAATCATTTTTTTAGCACAAACGGGTAAGCCCATATTGGCCATAATAATAGATAAAGAAACAGTACGTAGAAAAGTACTTTTACCAGCCATATTGGCACCGGTGATGATAAAGAAATTTTGCGGATCAATGCTAAAGTTATTAGAAATTCGTTGTGTTTCTTTGAGTAAAGGGTGACCTAGTTGTTCGGCCTGGAGTAACACATTTTTTTCTTGTTTGATTTGCGGATATACAGTTTTAGAATGGTTATATGCATAATTGGCTAAACTGTTTTGAGCATCGAAATAGGCTACGACTTTAAACCAGTGCTCAACCTTGGTATGGTATTTTAATATCCAATCTTCAATTCGATTAACCTGCTGTAGGTCTCTTAAAAACAAGCCATTACCCAGCAAGGCCATGATTAAGTTATTTCTTTGGTCAAAAGCATCTAGAATTTTAGAAAACTTAAGAAAAATTTGAGAAGCCTGTTGGGTATCAGTTTTAATGAGCTGCTGTTGTTCATAAAGATGCTGTGCCTTAAAAGAGGTTGTTTCTATTTGTGCTAACAGTTGATGATACTGTTTAAAGGTATCTTTAGATTTACTGGCTATTTGATACACCTTGTTGATTTTTTTTAAATAAAACCCCGAGAGAACCAATCCTAGTATAAACCAAATAATGAGTACTGTAGATGCCACTAATTTTAAGGCAGTCAAAGCAAATAATGCTAATGATATGATAGCAAATATTTTGGGTAGTGTTTTAGTCGTTTTAGAGAAATCTGACTTATAATGGTGAATCCAATGGGTAATCTTAGAAGTAGAGAACTCTACATCAAGTAGCATAGCTTTTGCAGAAAACTCTTGTCTCCATTTAGGCTGGGCTGCCAATTCTTGAATGGCTTCTTGCTTTTGGGTGATGTTTTTAATTTGATTTTGTGTAAGCCATTGGGCCAATAACTGTTTGCCTTGTGTTGTAATAGTTCTATTACAGTATTGAAAAAAAGAACCTTTACCAAACAGGTCTATATCGAAAGAGTAAAAATGGTTTTGGTCAATAAATTCTTCGCCTGTGGCCAATGTGTCAAGGTTACCTTGAGTCACATTAATTTCAAGTTGATTGATAGTGATGAGTTTTTCTGTAAAGCGCCTTTTTTGTTTTAAGTCTTCGTGAATTTTTACCACCATTAAAAAAATAATCACACCAATTATTGATGTAATGATCACTAAATTAGTTTGATTAAAAAACAGATAAATGCAAAAGACGGTGGCTATAAAGATGAATAACCGAATAGTACCTAAAAGGGTAAGCCTCTTTTTTAATTGAGATAATTCACGATTTAAAGTAGTGAGGCGTTCTTGATAAAAGGAATTAGAATCTTGCATTAATAATTAGATATACCATTTTTTAAACTTAAAATCTTCTGATTTGGATGTGTGTTTAAAAGAAATTGAGTAGCCTTATAGCTACTAATACCTCTTAAGCAAACGATAACAGTAGTTTTGTTGGGGTCTAATTTAGGTGGTTTTTCTTGAATTTGATTTAATGAGGTTTTAAAGTCAACCCTAAAAGGTAAAGGATAATTGATATCATCAATCATAGAAATGATCTGAATATGGTTGATATTGGTCTCTAACTGCTGTTTTAATTCATTCACTGTGATTAGCAGGTTTGTATTTTGAGTAGAGCAGTTAATAGTGGTATAGTTTTCTTTGTCAAATATTTTTTGAATTTTAGCTTTATCTGTTTTAGCAGATAACTTTACTGTCATTTGGCTATTGTCTTGAGTATTGTATATAAGTAAGGCATTTTTTAATGGTTTACCAATACCAGCGGCCAGTTTAATAACTTCATTAGCTTGTAACATGCCAATAAGCCCAACAATTGGGTTTAGGGTACCTACTTCTGAGCAATTAGGAAGCCTTTTTTTAGGGATTTTTGGAAAAGCATCGCGCAAGTTGGCGCTATAGGATTGGTTCTCTTCAAGAAGATTAAAAGAAGCAACATAACCGTCAAACTTATGTAAAGAACCATACACCAATGGTTTGCCTAAAATAACACAAATGTCATTGATTAAATATTTACTAGTTAAATGATCTGTACAGTCTACAACAATATCATATGGCCTAATAATGTGTCTAATGTTTTGTATATCAATAGCAGTAGTTTGATAACTTATGTTAACCCAAGGGTTGATATGTGTAATATATTGTGCAAGAACTTGAGCTTTCGGTAAGCCAATATCGGTTGTTTTAAAGTAAGTTTGACGATGTAAATTACTTAGATCAACGGTATCAAAATCTATTAAATGAATAGATTCAACACCACTTGCGGCCAATTGTACTGCTACCGTATTGCCTAATCCACCACATCCACTTTAGAGGCGATGAGTTTTTGCTGCCCTTCAGAACCAAATTCTTTAACTAAAGTTTGTCTAATATATCGCTGCTTTTTCTCTACATTCATGACAATAGATTTAATCCCAATTTATTTATAACGTAAATGGTATCTTCTACATCGTAATAGGGCTTAAGATGATCAATCATTTTATCGTATTGTAAATCGCCAAAACCATATACCGTTTTCTCCCGCTGCCATGTTAACAATTGATGTAACAAATCTTTTTTAGTTAATTTTTGATGAGCTATGAGTGATAAAATTTTTTTTTGTTGCTGATTGAGATTTGTTTTATCAGGAAATCGATTTAGGTGCGCTGCAATAGCCTTAGACAAGTAAGGAAATTTTTTGTTTACAGAAAAATCAAATGATTTTAATTGTTCCTTTTTATTGGTGGCATAAACTTGCCAAGCCTCCTGAGCAAAGCGTAGATCATTACGTGAAATTTTTAAGCGATTTTCATATAATAATGAATACTCTTCAGGAGAGTAATCGGATAATAAGTGTTTGTTGTTTAGAGATTTATGGCCAACACAAACCAAGCGATAACGTACACTTTTATTATAATAGTTCAATAAATAAGTAAGTAAACCAAGTAGGTTAATTTGGCAAAACAGATCGTATTCAAACCATAAAACGACTTCTTCATAATCCGCTATCTCATGAATTTTCAGAATTTCTTTAATGGTTTTATCAAAGTATTCAATTCTTGAAATTTGATAATTTTCTTCAAAATAGGCATAACGTTGAGTCCAAAATAAATCACTGTCTATATTTTTTGCAAGAGGGCCCTCACAAAGCATTTCTCGCCATACCAATAAATGGCCAGAGAGTGAAGATTGTTGTAAGATAGCTGCTGTACTATCACCGTTAACTATATGTAATGTATTAGTGGTCAAACTCTTTTTTGGCTTTTTGGTATTCTTCGGGCGTGTTGATATTTCTAATCACTTGCTCGTCTACCGTAACGATATCTATATCATTATTGATAAGGACTTTTCTCGGACAAGAGATGCCTAGTGCTAAATACTGCAATAATATGGGGTATGACTTTGGTTCCCAAATGGTAATCAAGGGTTCTGGAAATTCTTTAGAAGTACCTTGAAGAGCAGTAGCAAATTTCGAGGGGTTTCTAGCGGCAACGAGTTGCTCAAGAGTAACCTGATCCAGAAAAGGAAGATCTGTGGCCATAACCAGCCAGGCCGTGTTGGGCTCTTTTTGAAATGCCGAACAAATCGCGCCAAAGGGTCCTAAACCTAAAAAGGAGTCATTTATTTTGTTTTCAATTTCGATATTTTGGTCAGATCGTACAGATAAATAAGCCTCTAATCCTAGGGTTTTTAATAGTTGTAAAGACCTAGATCGTTGATCTTGATGATCATACACTAACAGTCCTTTATCAGTACCCATTCTGGTACTTTTTCCACCGGCTAAAACCAACCCTTTTAAAGGAGCTAATTTTTTTCGGATCAATTGCTCAATATATTTGGCAATATTAGGTATATCGGCGATATCAAAAGTAGGTGTGTTCTTTAGATGAGGATGTTGTTCTAATAAGAAATCAAATAGTTTAACATCTGCACTGGTCTTTACAATACATTGAATATCATTAAGTTGATCTAATCGCTTAAGTACAGAGGCTCGTTTGGCTTCATCTAGAATTAAGATTTGCTGAGCACCCATAAAATGATTGCCATTGATAAATGTTAAATCATAAGAAGAGCATTTAATCTTGTCATTATAACGATTCATTACTGTATGTGTGTTTGAATCAAGGTGGCCAACAGAATGAAAAGTAAAAGTATCAATTAATGGAGCCGTTAGATCGTCTTGGTGCGAAGCGTCGAGATAGGCCAATTTCCATGAGGTTTCAAAATAGTGACTCACATCTTGAACAAATTGACTAATAGTATTGCAGTTAGTTCCTAAAATGGCTAACTCATTTGGAGCATATCGACCAAAGGGTCGCTTGGCAAGTTTGCTATGTTTTGAGTGTGTTTTCAAGGGATATCTTAATTTTTAATATCAGATTTACCACCAGTTTTTTTAACCAGTTTAATTTCTTTAATAATCATTTGTTGAGATATGGCTTTACACATATCGTAAACGGTTAAAGCCGCAGCAGAGACACCGGTAAGCGCTTCCATTTCAACGCCAGTTTTGCCTTCAATATCAACAGTGCAAAAGACCTCTATCTCCTTAGAGTTTATAAGGTCAATAGTTACATCAACGCCTTGTATAAGTAAAGGGTGACACATGGGGATAATCTCAGATGTTTTTTTGACGGCTTGAATCCCAGCGATGATGGCTGTTTGAAAAACTGGACCTTTTTTTGTGTGGAGTTCATGGTCATTTAATAACCTTATAATGTCTGCACCTAAATACATACAGGCTTTGGCTGTTGCCCTTCTTTTGGTGATTTTTTTATCACCTACATTAACCATTTTTGGCTGATTGTTTTGATTGATATGACTAAAATTACTCATAGATAAATGGTTATATTCGATATTTTAATATAGGGTAGGCTTCTTCTTTTTTAAATACTTTTTGATGACTAGGAAGCTCAATAAAAGCATCTGTTTTTACAAGATTGGCCAAATCTCCAGAACCGTTACCTTTGATTGGAGTTGCATATAGCTTACCTTGGTCATTACTCAGTTTAACTTGTAAAAAATAAGTCAATTCTGGATTAAACTCTATAGTTTCTGTTAAAATAGCGTAATTAGAAGTATTAATAGGTTGGTTCATACTTTTTTGATACCAAGGCACAAAATATTTTAAGCAACAGACAAAAGTAGAAATAGGATTCCCTGGAAAAGCAAAAACTGTACGATGTTGTTTTTTTCCAAACCAAAATGGTTTACCAGGCCGTTGATTTACTCGATGGAAAAATTTCTTAACCCCTTGTTGTTCTAGTACTTTAGGTAGAAAATCAAACTTACCTTTACTCACAGCCCCACTAAATAATAAGACATCAAATTGATCTAACAATTTAGAAATTTCTTGATTTAGACTGGTTTCATCATCATATAAGTGCCTAATTTCAGCGGTAATGCTTAATTGTTGCAAGACGCTGTACAGTGTATATACATTACTTTTTCTGATTTGATGGGGCAAGGGCACTTCATCGATATTTACCAATTCATCACCTGTAGAAATAATAGCAACTTTTGGAGGTTTAGCGACTTTAACTTGATGACAACCTACTGTAGCCAAAACACCAATTTCTGATGGAGAAATTACAGTATTAGAGGGTATAATTTTGTCTCCAACCTTACGGTCTTTACCTTGAAGGTGAATATTTTGAAAGTAGGTTACACGATCTGTGTTTATTGTGGCTACCTCATTTTGTATATTTACTAATTCATAGGGGATTACTGCTGTGGCATTTTCGGGGAGCACCGCCCCAGTCATGACCTCTAAGCACGATTCTACGTTGTTGAGCGTTAATTGAGGAGCCCCCGCTGCTTGGATACCTTCTATATTGAAAACACGTTGGCCCAGGTTAAATTTTTCAAAATCGATAGCGATACCATCCATGCAAACTCTATTAAAAGGAGGTAAATCTCGATCGGCGGTAACAGCATCTTTTAAAATATGGTTAAGCACATTTTTTAAATCAATAGTTGTTGTGCCAAAATTTTCTGTTTGGTCAAGTATAATTTGTAATGCTTCTTGAGTGGTTGTAAACATAATTGATAAAAATTTAGACTATCCACCTATGGTAGACATACTTTCAGAAACATTCGTGTTTTTGCGATTTTGCTCAGCAATAAAGCCATTTTTTGGTTTTTGATTAACCGTTTCTATAAAAACCTTTTTAAGGTCGTCATCACTCGCACCCGATCTAATAAAATCTCTAATATTGAATACACCATCATCAAAAAGGCAGTTTTTAAATAACCCGGTGGCCGTTATTCTTATCCGATTGCAATCATGACAAATGGTTCGAGTAAAAGCAGGAATAATACCAAAAGAGCCTTGAAAATGATCAATTTTAAATTTTTGTGCTGTAGCCGATTTTTCTGTAGGCAAAATGGTGATAGCCTTAAAATCTTGCTTAATTTGCGTTAAAATTTTATCGTAATTCCAATTCTCATCAGTAACTCTTAAACCCTTACCGTTAAAGGGCATTTCTTCTATAAATCGTACCTCAAAACGGTTGTCTTTAGTGAGCTCAATAAAGTCTGAAATTTCATCTGTATTAAAACCAGATTGTACGACTACATTAAGCTTTATGGTTAAAGTACTATTTAAAAGTGTATGTAAAGTACTTATGGTTTGATCGAATAAATCTCTTCTGGTAATGGTCTTAAAGCGATCTTTTTGTAAAGTATCTAAACTAAGGTTGATGGTTTTAATACCTAGGGTTTCTAGCTTGTTAATATGGGGCTTAATGAGTGCACCATTGGTGGTAATATTGATAGTGTCTAGATTACGGTTAAAGGATAACATTTCTAAAAAAGAAATAAAATCTTTTCGTACAAAAGGTTCTCCACCAGTTAAGCGTACTTTATTGACGCCAAGCTCGCTTAAAACACGCGTAATGCGATACATTTCTTTATAGGTAAGGAGGTCTTTTCTGTCAACAATATCAATACCTTCTGCGGGCATACAATATTGACAACGCAAATTACAACGATCGGTCACTGCTAATCGTAAGTAATTAATCGTTCTGCCAAAATTATCGGTTAACATAGAAGTTTTTAATATTGAAACTCCAAATTTAAGAAAATGCTACCGTTTAACGTTACAGAATTAGAGATACTCGACGATTCTAAAAATATTTATTGCTGGGCAACTTTAAATTCTGGTTTAAAATCTTGTTGAAATTTTTCCCATAATTCTTTGGTGTTTACCTCTTTGTAGGCATCTTGATAAAACAACTTTAAATAAAGTTCTAGTTGATTAGCGTTTTGGTAACCTTTTATTGGGACTAAAAAATTACCAGTTTCATCTAAAAAAACAATAGTAGGGTAGGCTGTAATGCCCATAGCGCTCGCAAATTCATGTACACTATTTCTGCCAGATGCCGACGGATTATAGTCTGGATTGGCATAAGGCTGACCTTTATACGTAAAAGCATCATCACCTTCAGCATTAAACTTTACCGCATAATAATGTTCATTTACAAAATTAGCCAAATCTTCATTTTGAAACGTAGTTTTATCTAGATATTTACAAGGACCACACCAATTGGTGTATACATCCATCATAATTTTTTTAGGATTTTTCTCTTGAGCTTTTAGGGCCTCTTCTAAACTCAACCAATTGATTTTTTGAGCATAGACGCTTGAAGTGGCAACCATTAGAACCAATAAAAAAGCAATTTTTCTCATGACATAAATTTTAACGCACACCGTGCATTAGTTTTTTCAATAATGGATTTAATAAAATAGAAACAAGTCCAAATCCTATAGGAACTAACGTAAAAATAAGAAAGAAAGTACTTAGAGAATATTGTTCTGTAATTTTATCAATCATACCACCCATGGTTCCAGCTGCTTTTTGACCAATGGCGATGGCCAGATACCAAATACCAAACATAAAACCAATCATTCGGGCAGGTACCAGTTTACTTAGATAAGACAATCCTACCGGAGATAAACAGAGTTCGCCCATGGTATGTAATAAATAGGCTAAGATTAAGAAAATCATACTTACAGAAGCTGTTTTTGCGCCCTGCGGAATGTCTTTAGTACCAAAGGCTAAAATGGCAAAGCCGAGACCTAATAAAATAAGTCCTAAACCGTATTTCATAGCGGCGCTGGGGTTGTATTTACTTTCCCACCATTTAGAGAACAATGGAGCTAGGGTAATAATAAAGAAAGAGTTTAATATGCCAAACCACGAAGCTTCAATTTGGTTGCCTTCTTGAGAAAATTTATCGTATAACCGATATAATACCAAGCCCCAAATTCCGATAAAGGCAATAGCTAAAATAACATTAGAGACTGCAATTCTATTGAATGTTTTTTTAGATAATAAATAAAGCACCCAAGTAATGATGATTAGAGGAATGGTGGTTAATAAAGCATCGATAATTTTAAAAACCATGGCCGAAGAACCAACCAATTCACGATTAGTATAATCTCTAGCAAACAAGGTCATAGAGCCTAAAGATTGCTCAAATGCAGCAAAAAAGAACACCGTAAATAACCCAAAAATCGAAACAGCAATAATACGATCTCTAACAACTGGTAAATATCTAGAAACTCTTGTAACTAATAAGATTAAAAATAGCATCAATGCTACTAAAACAACAGCATTAGATCCGCTTAAGCCTCCTAACTCAAAGGGTAAAAGGTTAATGCCTTCAATTTTCTCTAACGGATCGTTGAATAAATATAGAAGTCCACCAAGAGACGATAAGACGATTAAAACATAATCTAATCTAGTAAATGGGTTTAATTTGATATTTACATCTTTTTCTGTTTCATTTTTTTGAACCTCTAAGCTTTTATCTTTATTAGGCTTTTCACCTACTGTTCCGAATAAATCTTTAGCTTTCCAGAATTGTAGCATCCCTAAAAACATGAAGATTCCAGCCAAACCAAAACCCCAAGACCAGCCAAAATTTTCTGCCAAATAGCCACATATCATCATCCCAAAAAAGGCACCCTCGTTAACTCCCATATAAAAAATAGTATACGCTCCATCTTTTTTAGATTCTTTACCTTTATACATGGTTGAGATAATAGAGGTGATGTTTGGTTTAAAAAAACCTGTACCAATGACCAAAAAGGCTAAACCTAAGTACAGAGACCACGGAGTTTCTATCGCCATTGAGGCATGGCCCAAAGTCATGATCAAGCAACCTAAAACCACAGCCCACTTATATCCAATATACTTATCCGCAATATAACCGCCAATTATGGGTGTTAAATATAGCAACGAAGCATAAGTGCCAATTAAGGCTAAAGCATGTTCGCGAGGCCATTCCCAGCCGGGGTTATCACTGATAATAGGTGCAGTTAGAAAGAGGACTAATAAAATACGCATCCCGTAAAAAGAAAAACGCTCCCACATCTCTGTAAAGAATAAAATAAATAAACCTGCCGGATGCCCTAGGACTTTGTCTTTAAATAGATTTTCTATATCTGTGCTCATATTTATTTGGTGTTTTATTATGTTTTAAGGATAATTTTAATGGATTTTACCCATTAATTTTTTCATCAATGGAGAGAAAACCAATACCAGTAATCCTGCTCCAAGGGCGTATTTTGCAATCAACCCAAAACCATCAGTATAAATACCTAAAGTATCTAGGCCGCCAATATTGGCATCGGTACTTTCTACTGCCAATTGTTTAGAAATAAAACCAACTATTTGAAAGGCGTAGGCCGAAGATAAAAACCATATTCCCATCATAAATGCTACAATGTTCTTAGGTGATAAATCTGTAATTTTTGATAAGCCTACTGGAGACATAAATAATTCGCCAATAGAAATTACGAAATACATGATGAATAAGTAGGCAAATGGCACCATACCATTGGCATCTGCACTACCTTTACTTATTGATAAAATATAAAAACTTAAGCCAGCAAGTACCAATCCAAAACCAAATTTATACGGTGTTCTAGGGTTTAAATTCTTTTTAGACAAATAAGCCCATAGCATAGATACCGGAATGGCCAGTATAATGATAAACATTGAGTTTAATGAATTTGTCTGACTCGCATTCATAATAGTGAGATCAACATTTCTTGAAGCAAAAAGTGTAATAACACTTCCAGATAATTCATGAAATCCCCAGAATAAAGTCATAAAAAAAGTAATTAAGATGGCCATAATCAACTTTTTACGCTCGTCTGAAGTAACGCTAATCAATATTTTGATAAGGTAGGCTGCAATGGCCAGTCCAATGATTACAAAGATAATTCCGACTAAGTTTTTTTCTCCAATTAAAAAGGTGTCTTCTGAAGTAATAGATTGATACGAAGATAAAACAAAAGCAATAACAGGAACACAAAGAGAAGCTACTATAGGGATAAAAGTTTTTTGTGGAATACCTAACATTTTCTTTTCATAGACTTCTTGACTAGGTGGCATACCTTTATCGCCAAATACATTTTTTTTGATACCACTCCAAAAGAAAATTAAGCCAGTTAACATGCCTATTCCAGCTAAACCAAAACCATAATGCCAACCATATTTTGCCGCCAACCAGCCACATAAAAGGGGTGCTACCCAGCCACCGATATTAATACCCATATAAAAAA
>JAUIJW010000250.1 GCA_030431085.1 Bacteroidia bacterium | reverse complement strand
TGTTACCGTAAGTGGTCCATCATTGGCAATTTGTTTTTTAAATAGCGGTATAACGGAACCATTCGAACCTAATACATTACCAAATCTAGTCGTCACAAATTTAGTTTTTCCCTCGGTATTCAAGCAATTGGCATATATTTCTGCAACTCTTTTAGTGGCACCCATAACGTTAGTTGGATTAACGGCTTTATCGGTAGATACCATTATGAATTTCTTAACCTCATGCTTTAAAGATAAATTCATTAACAAACTAGTACCAAAAATATTAACCCTTACAGCCTCGTAAGGATTTTCTTCCATTAACGGTACATGTTTATATGCTGCTGCATGAAATACCAAATCAAAATGATATTTGTTAAAAATCTGTTCAACCCTATATCTATTTCTAATATTTGCAATTTCTACAACGAAATTCTTTATCCCTTTTCTATTAAAATCTTGCTGTAAATCATACAGAGGAGATTCTGCCTGATCTAATAAAACCAATTGTTTAGGGTTGTAATTGCTAATTTGATTTACAATTTCGCTACCTATGGAACCCGCTGCCCCCGTTACCAAAATGGTTTTACCTTCAATCTCTTTTTTAAGTACTGGATTATCTATCTGGATTGGGGTTCTGTTCAATAGATCTTCAATTTTTACATCGTTGATTTGCCCAACATTCAACTCACCATCAATCCACTTTTCAACTGGAGGTACCATTTTTATTTTAATAGGTAAATTCATTAAATCGTCCATCTTTTGAAACAAATCAAATGGCTTAATATTTTGGATAGACACGATAATCTCCGAAATTTTTTGTTTTTCTAAAAAAGTCTTATCTATCTCTTTTGGATTATAAACTTTAACACGGTTAAAATGTTTTCCAATTTTATGTGGACTATCATCTAAAAAGCCTACTACATTGACTTTGGATTGGAGATTATTAACTAAGGTTGTATAAGTAAGCAAACCTGCATCACCAGCACCATAAATTAATACATTCTTAGGGGCTTTATAACTACCTAAAACTCTCTCAAATAAATATTTAAAAATAAATCTACTCGATATTAGCACCACTATATTTAATAAATAATGTATGCTTATGATAGATAAAGGGATTTCAAAATTGCTGAACACACTAGAATTTCTAAACAATAAAGTGGCTGTAAACAAAGTCGCCGCAATTAAAGTTGAACTCCAAAACACTTGGATAGCATCTTTAATTCCTGTATGCCTTACTATACCTTTATAAGAACCTATGATTAAAAAGCCTATAAGAGAAACTAGCGCTACATAAGGTGTTTGTTCTAAAAAAGGGTTACCTTGGAAATTCAAGGTGAAATTAAATCTAACAATATATGCAACAAAAAAAAGTTGCAGACTCAGTGAAATATCAATCAATAATATCACCCACCTAGATGTATATGTAGCCGAGTTTTTATCGAGTAAAAATGGTATCATGTGTTAGTTATTGGTACACAAAAATATTAAAACATATTCTAATTAACATTTTATTAAGACAATTATTATTTACAGCTATTCTATTTTAAAAACACAATGCATAAAAAAATCGGATTTACATCCGATTTTTTTATTAACTATTTCTTTATTTTTTTCTGTCTTTCTTGTTGCTCTTGGGCTTGTTTCATAGCATCATCCAACCGTTGCCTAAATGCGCTCTTTTTCTTTTCTGGGCGTTTTTTATTTTCTTGAATTTGGGCATGAATTTTATCTTCATCAATAATAAAGTTCTTAATTACTAACATTATTGCAATAGTTAATAAATTAGATACGAAATAGTATAAACTTAAACTACTTGAATAACTATTAAAGAAAATAAGCATCATAACTGGTGATAACCACATCATCATCTTCATCATTTTTTGCATATCTGGCATCCCTTCCTGAGTAGGTTGCTGCATGTTCATTTGTTGACTCTGTGTCATTTGCATGTAAAAGAAAATGGCCACTGAAGCTAAAATTGGAAACAAACTTACGTGGTCACCATAAAACGGAATTCTAAATGGTAATTGCAAAACTTCATCGTAAGCCGATAAATCATCTGCCCATAAAAATCCTTTTTGACGAATATCTATATTCGCAGGGAAAAATCTAAATAGTGCAAAAAATACGGGCATCTGTATTAACGCAGGCACACATCCAGACAATGGATTAACACCTGCCTTTCGTTGTAAAGCCATAGTCTCTTGTTGACGTTTCATCGCATTTTCTTTACCAGGAAGCTTTTCATTAATCTCCTGCATTTCAGGTCTTAAAACCTTCATTTTAGCACTTGATAAATACGACTTATAAACCACAGGGGACATGATAATTCTCACCACTATGGTCATCAAAATAATAACTATACCGTAATTACCAATAAACGAACTTAAAAAACTAAATACAGGTATAAATACATATTTATTAATCCATCTAAAAATGCCCCAACCTAAGCTTACTATTCTATCTAATTGCTTACCCTTGTACTGGCTCAAAATTTCATAATCTACAGGACCATAGTACAGGTTAAACGATTTATCTAAACTACCGTTTT
>JAUIJW010000038.1 GCA_030431085.1 Bacteroidia bacterium | reverse complement strand
ATTTATTAGGAAAGAGATTAATAGATTTAGATGTACCGTCTTTTCTTACCAACCTGCCACGCCAATTCAGATCTCTTAGAGGTAGTACACCTGGAACACTGTATTTTTCTGTAGCATCTAGTAAAATGGTTTTACCATCGCGTTCTATTCCGGAAATCACATAGTTAAATCCTTCTTTTGTTGGTATTAAAGGGACACCATGTTTACGTGTACTTACTAAGATTGGATTAGCATTAATACCGGCTTCACGCAGCATGGCCGTTAGCATTAGGTTTATTTCCGCCACATTACCCTCTTGGGCATTATACGCTTTTTTTATGCCACCTACATTAACATATTTGCCATATTCTTCATTCCAACGCATATGTCCCTTAACGAACTCAAAAATGGCCATAATTTGAGAGCTTTGATCGGTATGAGTAGCCAATATGGTTTCCAGTTCATCATTAAAGTAACCACTTCTAGATAATTGCTCGCCAAAATATTGATTCTCGTAAATAGATTTGGTTACATCTCCCCACGTATTATTAAAATATTTTGGGATACCATATTTTGGTTTGTAGGCTGTAAATTCAAATTTTATTTTAGCTACATAGTTGTAAAGATTATTTATGTATGGCTCGGTTTTTAGAGCTGGTATATTTTTTTGATCTACGGTATAGATAAATTCATTAACATTTACAGATGAGTAGTTAACATTGGTTTGAGCAACGCCACCACCTAGGCCACCACTTAGTTGTCTGCTTTTTTCGGCAATGTTATACCTCTGTTGTTTACTGCCTTGTTTCACATTAATAGGATAAAATCCATTAGGAAGGAATTTAAATTGAAAGTATTCAGGAATTTGAATATGTACATCTAACTGTTTGATGGGGATTTTATATTGACATACCACATCATTGATATTGCTATAATATGGTGAATAGATTTCGTATTTCCATTCTACAATACAACCATCTTTTAAATTGGGCATAGTGTAGGTTTTCTTAATCCAATTTTCATTGAGTTCTTCTCTAAAAATTTGATCTTTGTCTAATTTGGTTTTTTCAATACTATTGCCATCAAGATTAAAAGTGTAACCTTTAATGTTTAGAGTTTCATCTTCGCCACCTCTAGTAAATAAATGCACTTTATTTGTTGCGTAATTAAACCCTTCTGCATTATAGATTTTGATGCGTTCATGAACCTCTGTTTTTAATTCCCAACCACTATTTTGGTTATACACATAATTGGTTCGTCTTTTTTTGTATAACACTACAGCATTGGCTGAAGTATCATTAGAATAAAATTTTTCTTGTAGTTCTTGCTTACTAACTTTGCCAAATTTTACGTTTTGTCCTTGACTAGTAATAGACAATAAAATAATAAGACTTGTGAGGATGAGTTTTGTAATTTTCATTTAAGCTATTTTATGGATTAATACGATTTTGGATTGGTCTAATTGGTTAATTTTTTTTCTAAACTTACGGTATTTATCATAGGCTTCTTTTGGGAAAACTCCTTGATTAATCTTAAGATATCTCGTATATTTTATTTGATGACCTTCTAATTTTTCAATAGTCATTTTATAGGTCCCGAATGGACTGCTTAACTCTTGATTTTTAGCTAAAGCTTCAATGTCGTATTCTTCAGGTAACGTAATAATAACATCATCCTGATCTACGAAACCGTATGAAATTTCTAAGGGTTGTTGCCGATTACGATCTTTTTCTGGTATATTATCATTGGTGTTTAAGGCATTCAATCTAAAAATAAGTCTATTCCCAGCTTTACTGGCATAGCTTTGAGCATTAAACGTGATATGTTCTTTAAATTCGATGTTATTTTCATCATTTTCCATACTAATATGATTGATTTTAACATTATGAATTTCTCTAAAGAACTTTTTATAGTATCGATCTTTCTTTTTACTGTCTAAATACGCAATGCTATAGTTGTCATTGTATTGAATGCCAGAACTTTTTATCTTTAAGTCTGCATCTATACTGCCATCTGCAAGAAGGTTAACCGTACCATTGATAAGTTGTAGATTGTCTTCTGGAGCATATTTTTTAGTACGGATAATTTTACCACCATCTTTGGTTACTACAAGTGCATCTCGATCGTCTGTAAATGTTCCTAAATAACCAAAGGGTACCTTTTGGCTAGTACACTCTAGCCATACGGTGTCTTTTTTAGTGGGTATCATCAAAATAGCATGATTGCCTTGAAGTGATGCTAAATCGTTATCAATATTTCTTCTTTCTTTGGCATAAATAATGGTGTAATTAGAAGGAACATCTACCGCTTTTAAAAGCGCTTGTGTATAATTGGTTAAAGCTTTACAGTCGCCATAACGTAACGATTCTACTTCACTAGCGAGCATAGGTTTCCAACCGCCTATACCTATTTGTATAGAAATATAACGAGTCTTTTTTTGCATATAATCATAGACCAGTTTAGCTTTTTCAACAGGATCACTTATGCCATGTACTAGATTTTTCACCTCGGTAATAGTTTCTTGTGGTAATTGGTCTCTACCAGTGAGCAATTCGTCTTGCATCCATTGGCCAAATTCTAACCAGTTATTGGCCTGACCATCTACTCCAGCTATATGAAACTTATTGGCGGCAAATTTAACGTGAGGGCCAAATTCTAAAAAACTAGGACTATAAGCTTCATATTCAAAGGCCTTACCTCCAACTAACTCGTAGTAAATTTCATTTGGTTTTTCACTTTTTTTAATATGGTGATGTTTAAAATTGAGTGTTTTAGTTCTAATTTTAATATCACTCGGGTAGGTCATTTTAAAAGTACTTTTTTCGGTACTAGCATAATAGTAATTGATGGGAACCCATTTTCTAATAAATGCCGTATTCGATGTGGTGACTTCGTATTTATAATGAATAGTATATGGGTATTTTAATGGATTGTGTTGATAGTATTTAATTCTATCATCATTGTAGATAGATATTCCATCGGAGGAGGACTCGTCTTGTAAATCTTTGGCTTTAATTTTATCAATAACTTTTCCAGCGGCATTGTAAATTACTGCAGAAAAATGATTGATATGAGTGTCTTTGTCGTAGGGTAAGTATACATAGCCATCCTCATTACCTTCTTTGTTCAGTACAGTAACAACCACATCTTTAGTTGTTTTCATTTTATCTTGTGATAGAATATTTACTGTAGTGTGGTTTAGTCTATATACAGCATTGGCATTTTGTAAGAGACTGTCTGCAATATTGGTAGTTGTCCAATACTTTTCTTGTCCGATAGCACATGTAGTGATAAGGGAAATGATGAGAGGAATAATAAATTTATTCATTTTAGTTTAAGCTATTTTTATTCTTTTCTTTTACTATCAATGAGGATGGTTACTGGGCCATCGTTAATTAATTCTACTTTCATATCGGCACCGAATTCTCCGGTACCAACTTTTGTATTAATTTTTTCTTCAAATGTTTGAATGAACGCTTGATAAAGCGGGATAGCTAGGTCTGGTTTGGCAGCTTGAATATAAGAGGGGCGATGACCTTTTTTCGTGCTAGCCATTAGGGTAAATTGGCTAACAACTATAGCATTACCTTGAACATCAATCAATGATTTGTTCATGATTTGGTTATCATCATTAAAAATTCTCAGGTGGGCTATTTTATGACAAAGCCAAGAAATATCATCGTGAGTATCATCAGGTGTAATACCTAATAAAATAAGTAGACCTTGATCTATTTGACTGATTATTTTTCCCCCGACGGATACTGATGCCTTTGAGACACGCTGTAATACTACTTTCATAGAAACATTTTGAACCGCTAGTTCTTAGGGGGAGGGTAACTAAGCGCATATCAATAACGTTCGAAATATCAAAAAATTATTTTAAAGTTGCAAAAAAATATAACACCATTTTAGTCATCAATATCAAAGTTGTTGACTCTAAAGTGTTCGTCTTCTCCTGCCATTAGCTGTAAATAACTCTTATACCGTGAATTTGCTATTTTATTTTGATGTAGCGCATTTTTTACTGCACATTTTGGTTCGTTGATATGAAGGCAATTATTAAATTTACATTGATGTTTTAAAGCAAAAAATTCTGGAAAATAATCGCCTATTTCATGTTCTTCAAAATTAACTACTCCAAAACCTTTAATACCAGGTGTATCTATTAAATAACTTTCTGGTTCTGTTGGAATTACAAACAACTCGGCAAAGGTTGTAGTATGTTGGCCTTGCTTATGTTGCTGCGAAATTTCTGCTGTTTTTAGATTGAGTTCTGGAGCTATGCAATTGATCAATGTAGATTTACCAACTCCAGAATGTCCCGTAAATAAACATACTTTTCCACGCATGTAAGTCTCAATAAGATCAATATTCGTTTTTTTTGGAACAGATACATCTATGCAAGTATAACCAATAGCTTGATAGATTTTTTTAAGCTCATTTTTTTTGTTTAATTCATCGGTATCATAAAGGTCGATTTTATTGAAAACCAATATAGTTGTAATGTCGTAGGCTTCTGCAGTGGCCAAAAAGCGATCTATAAATGGCGTAAACGTTGGCGGGTTGTCTATGGTAATCAATAAAAAAGCAATATCAATGTTGGCAGCAATAATGTGTGTTTGTTTTGAAAGATTGACAGACTTTCTAACAATATAATTTTTACGTGGATGTATATGGGTAATAATACCTGTATTAGTATCATTTTCTAATTCAAAATCAACATAGTCTCCAACCGTGATGGGGTTAGTACTTTTAATGCCTTTGATTCTGAATTTTCCACGAATTCTACACTGGTATACTTGGTGATTTTCACACCTAACGACATACCAGCTGCCTGTTGATTTTGTAACGAGTCCTTTCATTGTATTGGCGCAAAAATCAGTTTGAAACGCAATTTAATCAATTCAAACTCATTTTATACTAACGTTAAAATTAATTTATATGAGGTAATGTAGAATAACCATTAGCAAATTGAAATATTTGTTTATTAAAGCCTTTGGGTATTGCGACTTTAATATCGATAATGCGGTTACAATCATTTATAATTGTCATGAATACAGTTTGATTGAGTGGGCTACAAATGTATTAATTAACCAAACCACGCCCAAGTAACAATATATGTAATAATGTTAAATATTAGCTATATTTGAAAAACTAACCATGCAATTACTATCATGAAAATTATTAAAAGAATTATTGTTCTCATCCTAATTTTAATTGTACTTGGAGCTCTTTATTTGGCCACTTTAGATGGCAATTTTAATGTAGAAAGATCAAGAACAATCAACGCACAACCTGAAGTATTATATAATGAGGTTATTGATTATAAAAATTGGCAAGATTGGGGGCCATGGTACGAATCAGATTCTACCATAGTACCAACATACGACTCAATCACCTCTGGCATTGGTGCATCCTATTCGTGGACAGATAAAGAAGGAGGTGGATCTATGACAACTACAAATGTTGATGAGCCTAATAGAATTGATCAACAAATTACTTTTAATACCCCAATGGGCGATATGGTCTCTAATATTTATTGGCAATTTGAAAACCAAAATCAACAAACTAAAGTTACCTGGGGGATGGAAGGAGAACTAGGTTTTTTCTATAGAATGGCAGCCAGTAAGATGGAAGAGCAAGTTGGCCCGATGCTTGAAAGAGGCTTAGTATTACTAGATAGTGTAATTCAAGTAAAAATGGAGAAGTATAGTATAAAACAAGAAGGTGTTGTAGCCTATAGTGGCGGGTATTATCTCTATACTACAACCTCGTGTAAAATTGCAGATATCAATAGTAAATTTCAACCTATGCTACAACATGTTGCTGGATTTATTCACGATCATAAAATTAGAGGTAATGGGGCGCCGTTTAGTCTATATCATAAATTTGATCAAGATAAGGGCACTACAATGTTTTCAGTATGCTATCCCATTTCAGAAAAAGTTTCAATTCCAGATGGCAGTAATGTGTTGGTTGATTTTTTGGATACAGGGTTTTACATGAAAACAATTTTAAAAGGTTCTTATAAAAACTCAGAAGAAGCTTGGAATAATGCTTACGCTGAGGTTAACACATCAATTAATTTTGTGGTTGATGCCAAAAGAGAACCATTTGAAATATATATTAATAATTTACATGACACGCCGAATCCAGCAGATTTAGTCACAGAAATTTACATTCCTGTAAAAAAAGTTGAACCGATTAATTAGCGAGTTCTTGATGCCTGTAACAGGAGGTAATGTGATCGTTAACCATACCTATGGCTTGCATAAAGGCGTATATAATCGTTGAGCCCACAAATTTAAAGCCCCTTTTTTTCAGGTCTTTTGAAATAGCATCTGATATATTTGTTGTGGCAGGTACTTCAGATAAAGTTTTCCAATGATTAATAATGGGTTTGTGGTGAGTAAATTGCCAAATATATTTAGAAAATGAACCAAACTCTTTTTGAATATTTTGGAAGGCTAAAGCATTACCAATGGCAGCTTTTATTTTTAATTTATTTCTAATTATGCCAACGTCGTTTTGTAGTGCTAGCTGTTTTTTATCTTTGTATAAAGCAATTTTATGGTAATCGAATTGATCAAAGGCACTTCTAAAATTTTCTCTTTTTCGTAAAATTGTGATCCAACTTAAACCCGCTTGAAAAGATTCAAGTAATAAAAATTCAAAAAGTTTGGCATCATCATAAACAGGAACACCCCATTCTTTATCATGATAACTGGTATATAATTCGTCTTCACCACACCAAGGACATCTTTCTTTTTTCATTGGTTTTGTATTTTTGATGTTTTCAAATAATTAATATCACGTTCTTTTAAATAGTTAATGACATAATCAAAACAATGAGGATGTTTTCCAACCAATTCTGGTGGAAATACGCCTTTCTCATTAAATTGATTATTAAGGATTAGGTTAGCGGCGGCGGTAGCCGTATAGCCAGTAGTTCTGGCCATAGATGAGGTTTGAGTTGTACTGTTGTAGACATCAAATAATTCATAACAAACTTCTTCAATATCATTATTTCGATTGGTGCCAATTATAGAAATTTTCATAACAGTTAGTTCTTCTTCATGTGGTTTTAAAAACCACTCCTTAAAAAGAATTTCACTAGTAAACTCCATAGGTGATATTTTTTGACTCTTAAAATCTATAGTCTCACTAGAAAAGAAGCCACTAGATTTTAGTGCCTTAATATAGTCAACGTGACCTGGGTAACGAAGTGTTTTTTCTTTCATGTTTGGAATATGGGGCATAGTGAAAATGAGTGATCTTAAACCATCAGAATTAAACGATTCTAGTGTTCCAACGGATTTAAAGTCAATTAATTCAACATCTGTAAGTGCATCTCGAGTAATCAATTGTCCGTTTTCAATATATCGAGCAGGTCTGGTATATTCCTCAATCACATCAACTGGAGAAAAAGGTGCTTTATAGTTAAATGGCCATTTCTTTATTTTTGGTAATCCGCCAACTAAACACTCAAAATGAGTTATTTGCATAGATTCGTTGTAATGACCTAAAATAATATTACCCATACCAGGAGCGACACCACAATCAACTATGGCAGTAACATCATGGTCTATGGCCAATTGATTTAAGGTTAAGGCATTCTCTGGGAAAAATGAAATATCCACCACATCTTTTTTAGATTTGATAATACATTCGAGAGTTTGGTACCCTAAAAATCCTGGTACTGCACAAATTACCAAATCAAAAGGAGCTAGCGTTTTGGTTAGTTCTTCTTTAATAGTAACATCTACACAAGTTGTGTTGATTTTTGGATGGGATTTTTTTATATTTTCTAATGCCGTTAAGGATAAATCTGCAATAGTCACTTCATAGTTTTGATTGTTAGATAAATCTATTGCCATGGCGCTACCTACCATTCCTGCACCTAGTACGATAATTTTTGTCATTTTTTATCTATTTTGGAAGTTTTAAATTACAAAAAATATATAGAGAATTCAGAGATGAAAGATACTTTTAAATCATTAATAATTACTTATTGTAGAACTTATATAGAAAAGAAGAGTGAGAACTATGATGAGCAATACCAACTGCTAAAAGATGCTTTGGCCAATGAAACTAAGAGTTCTGCAGGTGATAAACATGAAACCGGACGTGCAATGGTTCAATTAGAAATGGAAAAGATGGCTAATCAAATTAAAGAAATTAATAATTCGATGTTAACTCTAAAACAAATAGAAGCTAAAAAGCCAATAGAAAAAGTTACTTTAGGTAGTTTAGTTGAAACGAATTTAGGATACTATTTTATAGGTTTATCATTAGGTTTTTTAACCATAAGCAACGAGAAAGTTTTCGCTGTGTCATTGGCTTCACCTATAGGTAAATTATTAATTGGTAGACAAAAAGGAGATCAGTTTAGTTTTAATTCTCAAAAAATAACGATCAAAAACATTAGATAAAAAAAGGAGCAATAAGCTCCTTTTTTTCGAATGGTTACTTCTTTAAGTTAAAATCTAAATTTTCAAAACCCATATTATAAAGAGTAAAACTAAAAATATCTGCGTACTGTTCTATGGTTTTAGATACAGGTGTTCCTGCGCCATGGCCAGCATCAGTTTCTATTCTTATCATTACTGGGTTTGTACCACTTTGTTTTTCTTGTAACTCTGCAGCGAATTTAAATGAATGAGCAGGAACAACTCTATCGTCATGATCTCCTGTGGTAATAAGTGTAGCAGGGTACTCAACACCATTTTTTACGTTATGAACCGGTGAATAGGCTTTTAAATAATCAAACATTTCTTTACTTTGTTCAGCGGTACCATAATCGTAGGACCATCCTGCACCAGCTGTAAAAGTATGGTATCTTAGCATATCTAATACACCTACGGCAGGTAAGGCAACTTTCATTAAGTCTGGTCTTTGAGTCATAGTAGCTCCTACTAAGAGTCCGCCATTAGATCCGCCTTGTATCGCTAGATACTGGCTTGAAGTATATTTTTTATCGATTAAATATTCCGCAGCAGCGATAAAATCATCAAACACATTTTGTTTTTTCAATTGAGTACCGGCATCATGCCATTTTTTACCATATTCACCACCGCCTCTTAAATTGGCCACAGCATAAATACCTCCTTGCTCTAACCAAACGGCTCTAACAATACTAAAACTAGGAGTTAAGCTGATATTAAAACCACCATATCCGTATAAAATTGTTGGGTTTTTACCATTTAAATCGGTACCTTTTTTATAAGTAATAATCATAGGAATTTTTGTGCCATCTTTAGAGGTGTAGAATACCTGTTTAGACTCGTAATTGTTTGAGTTAAACGCCACCTTAGGTTTTCTGTAAAGGTGAGACTTTCCCGTTTTTGGATCGAAACTATAAATAGAATTAGGTGTTGTATAATTGGTAAAGGAATAGTATAAAATTTTGTTTTCTTTTCTACCATTAAAACCACTAGAAGAACCAATACCGGGCAATTTAATAGCCCTAATTTTTTTACCTTGTTTGTTGTACTGATATACATGAGATACGGCATCTTGCATATATTCTGTAAAAATAAATCCAGCACCCGTTGTCGCGTTTAATACATTTTCTGTTTCTGGTACTAAATCTTGCCAATGGTTGGGTGTAGGTTGACTAATTTTGGTTTTAATAATTTTCTTGTTAGGAGCATTTAAATTTGTTTCGATATATAAATAATCTTCATCGGCATCAATCACCGAGCTGTCACTATTAAAATTGTCTAACACAGTAATAATTGGGCTATCTGCTTTGGTGAGGTCTTTAATATAGAGTTCTCTTCCAGATGTGGTGTTTGAAGCAGAAATTACAAGGATGTTCTGATTTTCTGTAACATAGCCACGAACATATCTTCTCTTTTTGTCTAGGCCAAAAATTATTTGATCATCTTTTTGAGAAGTACCAATTTTATGATAATATAACTTGTGTTGATCTGTTTTGGCAGACAGTTCGCTACCCTCTGGTTTGTCATAACTTGAATAGAAAAAACCTTCGTTTTTGTACCATGACATGCCACTAAATTTTACATCTTTAATGGTATCTTCGATAATTTCTTTAGTTATGGCATTGATTACAATAATTTTTCTCCAATCTGAGCCACCTTCTGAGATAGAGTAGCTGGCTAATTTTCCATTTTTGCTAAATGAGAGCCCACCTAAGGATGTTGTACCGTCTTTTGAAAATGTATTTGGATCTAAAAATACTTCGGCATCTTCACCGCTTTTTTGACGGTAAACGACATATTGATTTTGTAACCCGTTGTTTTTGTAAAAATATTGGTAATTACCTCGCTTAAATGGGGCACCAATTTTTTCGTAATTCCACAACTCCGTTAGTCGCTCTTTAAAGTTATCTCGATAAGGTATTTTCGCTAAATAGGCATTAGTTACCTTATTTTGTGCTTTAACCCAGGCTTCCGTTTCTGAAGATCTATCATCTTCCAACCAACGGTAAGGATCGTTAACTTGTTCACCAAAATAGGTATCTATTGTTTGGCCTTTTTTGGTTTTAGGATAAGTAATGTCCATATTGTTTTTTTGTGCATAAATTACTCCTGTACAACAGATAAAGAGTAATAGAAGATTTGTAATTTGTCTAGATTTCATTTTGTTGAATTTAATAGATAAATGTATAAAAAAAGACACTGAAAAAGTGTCTTTTGTTTTTTTAATTCAAGGCATTAACCAGTTCAATTTTACCAGGTAAAAGTTGCTTTAAAGTCGCTTCTATACCATTTTTAAGGGTTACCGTAGATGAAGGGCATCCGTTACAGGCCCCTTGTAGAAGTACATTAACTTCCTTAGTTTCTGGTTGATATGATAAGAATTGAATATTACCACCATCACCAGCAACTGCGGGTTTAATATATTCTTCTAATACAGCAATAATTTCTTTAGAGACAGAATCGTGTGTTGGTTGAAAGGCAATATTTTCTTCCTGATGATCTGGAGTTTTAGGCTGATAATCTTTGGAAACGATTCTTTGGTCACTCTGTAAGTATTGTTTTAAAAAATCTCGAATTTCTATATTGATTTCAAACCAATCGGCCTGATCGTTTTTAATAATCGATACATAGTTTTGTGAAATAAAAATCTCTTTAACATAAGGAAATTGATATAGTTCAACTGCCAAGGGAACGTCTTTGGCTTCATCTGGGGTTAACACCTCAATATTCTGTGAGGTGAGTAATTTGTTTGTAACAAATTTTTGTGCATTAGGATTAGGTGTACTTTCTGCATAAACTTCTATAACCGAAGGTGAGTCATTTTGCTCAAAAACAGAATCGTGTTGTGCAATATAAGCTTCAAATATTTCTTTTAGTTCATTTTGAACTTCACCCCAACTCACAATTTCAAATCTTTCAATGGCAATAAAGTTGGTGCTAATAAATACCTTTTTAACAAAAGGCAAGTGAAATAGTTGTTGTACCAATGATGAGTTTTGAGCATCTTCAACAGAATTGTATTCAAAACTTTCTTTGGTTAACATTTTAGGGAAAATGTATTTGATAATCGCAGGATTATTTGTCTTTTCTATATGTATTTGTGCCATAGTTTTTGCTAATTTTGGAGTACAAATTTACGAAAGAATACATGGTTAAATTTGAATATTTTGTGAAAATTAATAGAGATTATGATAATTAAAGAGTTAAACGGAATAAAGCCAAAATTTGGAAAGGACTGTTTTGTGGCAGAAAATGCAGTTATCGTGGGCGAAGTTACCATGGGAGATCAATGTAGTATTTGGTACAATGCAGTAATTAGAGGAGATGTACATTTTATAAAAATGGGTAATAAAGTTAATGTACAAGATGGGGCAGTAATTCATGCCACCTACAAAGTTTCGCCAACCACTATTGGTAATAACGTATCTATAGGGCATAATGCCTTAGTACATGGTTGTACTATTGAAGATAATGTACTGATTGGTATGGGAGCCATTGTAATGGATGACTGTGTTATAGAACGTCATAGTATTATTGCAGCTGGAGCAGTAGTTACTAAAAATACGAGAGTAGAAGCAGGGAGTGTATATGCAGGAGTACCTGCCAAAAAGGTAAAGGAGGTTGGCCCGGAGTTGTTGTCTGGCGAAATTGAAAGAATTGCTAATAACTATATTAAATACGCCAGTTGGTATAAATAAAAAGCCATCAGCATAACCGATGGCTTTTTATTTAAGTAGATAAGACTGGAATTACTGAATTCCTAACTTAGTTTTTACTGCTGGAAGTAAATCTTCTCCTTCAAAGAAAATTAACCCTTTACCAGGTGAGGCATCAAAAACATATTTAATACCTTTTTCTTTAGCAACATCACTTACCGCTTTTTGAGCTTTTTCTACAATTGGTTTTAAAAGATCAAATCTCTTTTTTTGTAGTTCTTGATCTGCAGTTTGTGCGTATTTTTGAATTTTTTGTCTTAATCCATCCACTTCAGCTTTACGCTCTTCATTTTTGGCATTTGTTTGCGTAGCAGCTTCTTCATCATACTTTTTTAATTTAGCTTGTAAAGCTGTAGCTTGCGCATTGTACTCATCTGCATAAGTTTGTTGAACTTTTTTCAACTCATCTTCCATGGCTTTAGTTTCTGGCATGGCCATTAACAATTGCTCACTATCAATATGAGCAACTTTTTGAGCTTCAACAGTGTTAAATGCTGAAAAAAGAACAATCGCTACGAATAAATTTCTTAATAATTTCATTTTAAAATAATTTGTTAATAATAATTCTGGTTCTACTTAATTTTAATTGTCGTTTTCAATTTTGGCTTCGCGAGCTTTTTTTCGTTCTTCGATCTCTTTTAATTTTGCCGCACGTTTTTCATCGGCTACTTTTTTAAGAGAGTCTCGCATACGAATTCTATCTTCTTGTTGTTTTTTTATTTTTGCTCTAAGAGCTTCTCTTTTGGCATTACGCTCGTTTATTTTTTGTTGCTCTTTAGAGATTGGAGCTTCTTCTGTATTACCCTGCTCTGTCTCTTCTTGAGCCTCATTTACTTGTGCATTTACTTCTTCAGGTATAGCTTCGTCATCTGGCTCGTCTATTGCAGTATCATCGTTCCTTTTCGCGGCGGCAGCATCTAATATTTGCTGTTTTTTATCGGCTAAAGCCTGCCTTTTTCTATTCTTTACAATACTGTTGAGTACCAATTCACTAATGTCAAATTTACTATTGCTATAAAGCATGACCAAATCACTAGTTTTATCTAGAACAAAATCATACCTCTTTTTTTTAGCAATGTCTTGAATGGCATTGTATACTTGATCTTGTACAGGGGCAGCCAATTGTTGCCTTAACCTAAATAAATCTCCATTAGGGCCAAAGTAGGCTTGTTGTAATCGTTTTAACTCTTTTTCTTTAATAGCAATATCTTCATTTCTTTCTTCAATCAGCTCATCAGTTAAAAGTGATTTTTCATTACTTAAATCTGTTTTGAGTGTTTCTATTTCTGAAGATAAATCATCTAATTTTTTTTGCCAAGAATTTACCTTTTTATCAAGCTGCGCTTGTGCTTCTACATAGTCTGGTATATTTTCTAAAATATAGGCCATATCGACATAACCAATACGTTGTGCTTTTTGAGCAGTGCTGGTTAAACCGTAAAAAAATACTAACAATATTGTTAATGTTCTTAATGCCATTCTTTTAGTTTTAAGAAAAAACTATGCCAAAATAAATTTTTGGCAAATATAAACATTTAGCTTAGAACTGTTGTCCTATGATAAAATGTGTCTGCCATCCAGAAATTTCATTGGTTCCGGGGATGGTATCAAACCCATAACCGAAGTCAATTCCTAATAATCCAAAGGCTGGCATAAATACTCTAATTCCTGCTCCTGTTGATCTTTTTAATGAGAACGGATTGTATTCA
>JAUIJW010000249.1 GCA_030431085.1 Bacteroidia bacterium | reverse complement strand
ACTTTATGCCATTTTCAACGTTCTATCTGTTTTGGCATTTATCCCCGTACTAGGAATTTTATTCGGAAAAGAAGAAAAAATTACAATAAAGCCTGAGTTTCAAGGAATACGAGGCATTTATGATTATACACAAAATAGCCTCAATTATTATGTTACCCAAATTATGGAAACCAGCGGTGTAGAAAAAGCATTAATGTTTATCTGCATTATTAGTTTTTCCATGTTTTTTTTTAAAAACCTTTTTAGGTATTTGGCTTTATTTGTGCTTTCATTTTTATTAAATGGCGTGGTAAAAGATATTAGAGATGCGCTGTACCAACAAATTATCTCGCTTCCAATTTCGTATTTTTCAGAAAAGAAAAAAGGAGATACCATCGCAAGAATGACCTCAGATGTTCAAGAAGTTGAAAATACTTTTTTAAACACTTTAGAAGCCGTTGTAAGAGAACCCTTGACCATTGTTTTCACCCTAATATCCATGTTTGCCATTTCTGCTAAACTTACACTTTTTGCGTTTATCTTACTGCCGGTTTCGGGTATTTTAATTTCTACGGTTAGTAAAAAACTTAAAGCAAAATCTTTGCTAGCACAACAAGAAACAGGTAACTTCTTATCATTTATTGAAGAGACTCTAGGCGGATTAAAAATCATTAAAAGTTTTACGGCAGAAGAAAAACTCACTAATAAATTTAAAACTTCAACCAACAGATTTAAAAACTTAATGAATAGTGTACTGCATAGAAAAAATTTAGCATCGCCTATGAGTGAGTTTTTAGGATCTGCCACTATTATAGCTATATTATGGTTTGGTGGTAGAATTGTTTTATTAGGTGAAGATAGTATGAAACCTCAAGAATTCTTAGGATATATAGGTTTATTTTACTTGATATTAAATCCTGCCAAAGCCATATCAAAAGCTGTGTTTAGCATTCAAAAGGGTAATGCCTCGGCAGAACGAATTATGTCTATTTTAGAAACAGAAAATAATATTGTAGATCAGCCTAACCCTGTGTCTAAACATCATTTTGATTGCGATATTGAATTAAAAAATATTTCATTCAAGTATAAAGATGAGTATGTTTTGAAAAAATTTTCGTTAAAAATTCCTAAGGGAAAAAGTATTGCTCTTGTTGGGCAATCGGGTAGCGGTAAATCTACTATTGCGAATTTAATTCCCCGCTTTTACGATGTTAACGAAGGTGAAATTCTTATCGATGGTATTAATATTAAAAACATGTCTAAAAGGTCACTACGTGATATGATTGGTATAGTTTCTCAAGAATCAATCTTGTTTCATGATTCTGTTAAGAATAATATTACTTTAGGTGTAGATAATGCCACCAATGAAACTATTATTGAGGCTGCTAAAATTGCCAATGCCCATGAGTTTATAAAAGATTTACCACAGCAATATGACACCAACATTGGCGATAGTGGCAACTCACTCTCTGGGGGACAAAGACAACGGTTATCTATTGCCAGAGCGGTATTAAAAAACCCACCTATTATGATTCTTGATGAGGCTACTTCTGCACTCGATACAGAATCTGAGCAATTGGTGCAATCTGCTTTAGACAAAATGATGAAAAACAGAACCTCTGTGGTTATTGCCCATCGCTTGTCTACCATACAAAAAGCAGATCAAATTATCGTCATGCAAAAAGGCGAAATTGTAGAGCAAGGCAAGCATCATGAGTTACTAGAAAAGAAAGGGGCTTATTACAATTTGGTAAACATGCAATCTTTAAATTGATGTTAATGATATGGATATTATTGAAAAACTTAAATGGCGGTATGCTTGCAAAAAATTTGATCAAAATAAAAAACTAAATACAGGTCAATTAAATAAGTTAAAAGAAGCTTTTAATTTAACTGCTACTTCTTTTGGCCTACAGCCTGTAAAATTATTGATTTTAGAAAACCAAGAATTAAAAAATAAGTTATTACCACATGCCTATCATCAGCAACAAATTACAACTTGCTCTCATTTATTGGTGTTGTGTATAGATACTGATATTAATGATAGCTCTGTTGATCATTATTTTGATTTGGTAAAAAAAACAAGAAATACACCAGAGAATATTATAGGCGGGTTTAGAGATCAACTTAAAGGTATTTTTAAAAACTCTAGTCCCGATGATTTAGAACGCTCTGCGATCAATCAAGCCTACATTATTTTAGGAAACCTTATGACAGTATGTGCCATAGAACATATTGATGCCTGCCCAATGGAAGGCTTTAATGCACAAAAATTTGATGAAATATTAAATTTATCACAGAAAAAATTAAAATCGGTATTATTATTGCCAGTAGGAATTAGATCTAAAGATGATTTTATGAGCACCCAACTAAAAGTGCGTAAATCTTTACAAGACATTGTATTTGAAATCTAAAACCTATTAAAATGAAATATTCTTTAATTGTAATTTGTGTACTACTTTTTTCTGCTTGTAGTGATGACCACCACATCGATCATGAATTAATTGGCCAATGGCAACTCATTGAACAATATATTGATCCAGGAGATGGTAGTGGCACTTATGAAAAAGTAGATAGCCAAAAAACA
>JAUIJW010000037.1 GCA_030431085.1 Bacteroidia bacterium | reverse complement strand
CAATGCCTTGATTTAGGAAAACAGCTAAATGATAAAAGAGCCATTGCTGTAGCATATAGTGATATTAGTAATTTATTTTGGAAACAATCTAAGTATGAAAAAGGGCTAGAGTACGGTCTAAAATCATTAGAAGTTTTTGAAGAAAGAGGGTTGAATGACCTGGATTATGACTTTACACTTTATGTAGTGGCCAATAACTATCTAGCACTTAAAGATTATGAAACGGCCCTGCAGTATTATGAACAGGCCATGGCTATTGGAGAGCGGTATGGTTTTTATAATAATCTAAGTGATATTTATATTTCCTTGGTTGACCTTTACGGATTTTTACAACGTTTTGAAAAAGCAAGTCATGCTGGAGAAAAAGCGATCTACTATGCACAACGACTTGATAATAATTTTTTATTGATGAGAGCGTGGTTGTCAATGGGTAAGTTGCAATATGTTCAGGGAGATTATAAGTCAGCGATAGCCAGTCTATTAAGCTCAATTGAAGTGGCTACGCCAAGTTTTGGTGATCTTTTTTACTTAAGTCAGACCTATGAAACTTTAGGGAAAGCTTATGCGGCCGATAATAATTATAAAGAAGCGTATCTCTCTTTCGCGGAATATGATAAGCTTAAAAGCCAAATTTTTACAGCAGAATCAGATCAAAGAATATCGCTGCTACAAACCGAATTTGAGGTAGAACAAAAGGAAAATACCATTCAAACACAAGAAGGCTTGTTGAAGAAAGGAAAGTCTGTGCAAATGTTAATCTCTATCATTGCTACTTTACTATTGTTACTATTAACACTAACCCTGATTGCTATTAGAAACAATAGAAAAAAAGGACGTTTATTAGAAAAGCAAAATCATGAAAAAGAATTTTTATTAAAGGAAATTCATCATAGAGTAAAGAATAATTTAGGAGTAGTCTCAAGTCTTTTAGCCTTACAATCGGCTAAAATCAAAAACAAAAAAATGATTGATGTACTTGATGAAAGTAGAAATAGGGTATATTCTATGAGCATGATCCATCAAAGGTTGTATCAAGGTAAAAATTTGTCAACAATAGAAATGAAAGATTATCTCATTGATTTATTTGCACATATTTTAAGTGCTTATGGCGCGGAAGATAGGGTTCAATTGAATTTTGATATGGATAAATTAGAAGTAGATATTGATACTGCTATTCCATTAGGTTTAATAGTTAATGAATTATTTACTAATATTTTGAAACATGCTTTTCCAAATCAAAGTTTGGGGGCGGTTAAGGTCAGTTTATATAGAAACAAGAGCAATGGTTTAGTTTTTAAAATAGCCGACAATGGTGTTGGTCAGACAGAATCTGGCTCAGAACAAATTGGGTTTGGTACACAACTCATCGAATTACTAACCATTCAATTAGATGGTGTTATTCAAAAAGATGTTAATAACGGCACAAGCCTAACCTTTGAGTTTAATAGCGCCCATTAAATGGTCTGTAACCTGCTTAATAAGGTACGTCTAGAGGATTTGCTTATAGGAATGACTTGCCTGTGAATGATGATGTGCTTATGGGTTACTTCTTCAATTTTAGAGAGATTAATAATATAAGAACGATGTACCCTTTGAAAATAGGTAGAGGGTAATTTGCTTTCTAAATCTTTTAAGGTGCCTACTACCAAATTTTCTTTTGTTTTGGTAATTATTTTTGAGTAATTCCTGTCGGCTTCAATGTATAAAATATCATCGATATTAATTTTAATCATCTTATCGTGATGTTTCATAAAAATGCAATCGCCTAAAACTTGAGGGTGAGGCGTGTTACTGATTATTGGATAATCATCATTCGCATTTTTCTGATGTAAAACAAGCTCAATGGCTCTTTGCAAATCTATTTTTTTAAAGGGTTTTGATATAAAAGCAAATGGATGGGTTTCTTTGGCTCTATCAAAATAAATTTGATCAACATTGGCAGTAACATAAATAATAGGTATTTCGTGATGCTGCTGTATGATTTTGGCCGTTTCTATACCATCAATTTCTCCTTTTAATTGGATGTCGAGCAATATAATATCGGGTTGATTTATTTTTATATGAGCTAAAGCTTCTTCTCCTCTAGTGGCAATTCCGGTAACGTCATAGCCTAAATCGTTCAATTGAAGTGAAATGTTGGCTGCAATAATCATTTCATCTTCAATAATAAATATTTTTTTTGGCGAAGACATTAAATAGAAATAAGAGATTAGTTGAATTTATTTTTGCTAATATAGTGAAATTTAACGAGATAGCCTTGTGTAAAGTTATCGTATAAGCTTTTAAAAATGGTGATCTGAGTTATTGATAAAGTGGTTTTGTGATTTGCCGGTAAAAAGAGTAATTTTGTGAATTACACAAAACATTTATGATGGATACCAATCTACAACAGGCTAAAGAAACTTTAGAAGAGAATGGGTACTTAAAACTAAGTACGCCAGAAAGTATGGACTTTGCTGCCGAAATAAAAAAGTTAAAGAAAGAAAAGAATGCAGTTATTTTGGCGCATTATTATCAGGAGCCAGAAATTCAAGATATAGCAGATTTTGTTGGTGATAGCTTAGCCTTGTCTTATAAGGCAGCCGAGGTAGATGCAGATATCATTGTGTTTGCTGGTGTACATTTTATGGCCGAAACAGCAAAAATATTAAACCCGAGTAAAAAAGTTATTCTACCAGATTTAAATGCGGGTTGTTCGTTATCTGAATCTTGTGAAGCCAAAGATCTTAAAGCTTTTAAAGAAAAACATCCAGATCATATTGTTATTACCTATGTGAATACTTCGGCAGAGGTAAAGGCGTTGAGTGATTTGTGCTGTACATCGTCTAATGCGAAAAAAATTGTAGATTCTGTACCATTAGATCAGCCTATCATTTTTGCACCGGATAAAAACTTAGGAGCTTGGATACAAAAAGAAACTGGTAGAGAAATGTTATTGTGGGATGGCGCTTGTATTGTACATGAAGCTTTTTCAATTGACAAACTACTGAAAACTTTTGAGATCAATCCTAAAGCTAAAATTATTGCTCATCCTGAATCTGAGGCTCATATTTTAAAAACTGCCGAATATATTGGATCTACATCTGGGTTGATTAACTACGTAAAGAATAATGAGGCCAATCAATTTATTGTGGCTACAGAGGCAGGAATACTGCATGAAATGCAAAAAGAAGTTCCAGATAAGGAATTGATCCCAGCTCCAGCTCAGGAGGATAATTCTTGTGCATGTAGTGAATGTCCGTATATGAAAATGAATACCATGCAAAAATTATATTTGTGCATGAAACATGAATTGCCAGAAATACACGTATCCAAAGAGATTCAACAAAAAGCCTTAGTGCCTATTCAACGGATGTTAGAAATCTCATCAAGATAACATGAGTAGATTTACAACCGATTTTTTAATTATTGGCTCTGGAATCGCAGGTTTGACTACTGCCATAAAATTGGCAAAACACTTTTCTGATAAAGAGGTGCTGGTAGTTACCAAGAGTTCAAAAAACGAATCAAATACCAAGTATGCCCAAGGTGGTGTGGCAGCCGTTTGGGATGCTGATGACACTTTTGAGAGCCATATTAATGACACGCTCGTGGCTGGGGATCATATGAATCTTAAACCTATAGTTAAATTGGTAGTTGAGGAGGCCCCGTCTTGTATGCGTGAATTAATGGAATGGGGTGCAGAATTTGATAAAACCAAAACTGGTGATTTGGACTTAGGTAAAGAAGGTGGTCATTCGGTTAATAGAATCATACATCATAAGGATATTACTGGTTTTGAAATTGAGGAGACTTTATTAAAGCAGATTGATCAGTTACCAAATATTACACAGCTTACCTATCATTTTGCGATCGATCTCATTACAGATCATCACATTCCAAATAAACCTTGGGATAAAAATGACATCACCTGTTATGGAGCCTATATTTTAAACCAAAAGAATAATCAAATAGATACATATCTCGCGGCTAAAACAATCCTAGCTACGGGAGGGATTGGGCAGGTATATGCATCGTCTACAAATCCAAGAATCGCTACCGGCGATGGTATTGCAATGGCTTATAGAGCTAAAGCAAAGATTGAAGAAATGGAATTTGTTCAATTTCACCCTACAGCTTTATACGAGCCTGGGCAAAGTCCAGCATTTTTAATTTCTGAAGCTGTAAGGGGGTTTGGCGCTTATTTGAGAAATAAGAAGGGAGAACGATTTATGCTTGATGTAGATTCAAGAGGAGAGTTGGCGTCTAGAGATATTGTAGCCAGAGCCATTGATCATGAGCTTAATAAGTCTGGTGAACGTTGTGTTTATTTAGATTGTAGGCATCTGGATTATAAGGCCTTTATTGCTCATTTTCCAAATATTCATGAAAAATGTACGCAGTTAGGTCTTCAATTTAATAGAGATTTGATACCGGTTGTACCAGCTTGTCATTACTTATGTGGAGGGGTAAATGTTGATGTTAATGGCCAAACCTCTATAAAACAATTAATGGCCTTAGGAGAATGTTCTAGAACAGGTCTGCATGGAGCAAACAGATTGGCTTCTAATTCCTTGTTAGAAGGCCTTGTGTTTGCACGACAGGTGGTAAAAAATATTATTGTAAATGCCAATGATTTAAAACTTACTACTGTACATATTCCAGAATGGAATGAAGAGGGTACCACGGTACCCGAAGAAATGGTGCTAATTTCTCATTACATAAACACCATTCAACATATTATGAGCGATTTGGTGGCAATTGTACGGTCTAACGATAGACTACAAACCGCCCTTGATCATCTAAATTTTATTTATAAAGATACCGAGAAATTATACGAAAAATCTAAGCTATCACCACAGTTGTGTGAATTGAGAAATTTAAATGCTATTGCATACCTCATTGTAAAACAATCTGTTGTAAGAAAAGAAAATAAAGGAGCTTATTACAATTTAGATTGTTTGTAGATGCTATGAAATAGGATAGTAATGTTACTTTTGTTTAGATGAGATGATTTCAAAATCCTCAGTTTTTGGTAATGAATAACAAACTTCTATAAGTGCTTTAGGAGGTGTTGTGAGTTTTCTTAACGATAAATCAAGCCATGCGCCATAAACATCTATGGTGGCGGCTAAACTTTTATTTTGTTTATAGATATGGTGGGTAAATTTAAACTTGTCACCTTTGTCTGATATTCCTTTTAGGAATAATACTACCGTTAAATCTTCACCTATACGTATTTCTTTATAAAAATTAGTATGCTCTTGAAATAATATTGGTCCGAGTTTTGCTTGATTAAAATTAGCTAAAGAATAGCCATGTTTATGAAAGAAGCGCACACGACATTCTGCAGCATAATCGTTATAAGCCGAGTGTCTTAAGTGATTATTGGGATCGAAATCGGCCCATTTAGTTTTGAAAATTTCGGTATTATCCATCAGGGTAAAGCAATGCCAATTAATGAATATTAATTGGCATTGTTGTGTTTTTTAGTTATTAGCCTTTTAAAGCAGAGGCAATTCTTTTTACAGCTTCTTTAATTTCATCTTGAGAGGCGGCATAAGATATTCTAATACAATCTGGTGCTCCAAAAGCTTCACCTGTTACAGTGGCTACATTGGCATGTTCTAAAATGTACATGGCAAAGTCTGAAGCATTATTAATGTCAACCCCGTTAAGCGTTTTACCAAAGTAAGACGAAATATCTGGAAATACATAAAACGCCCCTTCTGGAACGTTGCACTTTACACCGCTTATTTGATTTAACAAGTCTAGGATAAGATCTCTTCTGGTCTTAAATTCGTCTACCATGTATTGAATCTTAGAAACAGGATTGTCTAAAGCTGTTATTGTAGCACGTTGAGCAATACAATTGGTACCCGAAGTAATTTGCCCTTGCATTTTCGTGCAGGCCTTGGCAATCCATTCTGGAGCTCCTATATAACCAATTCTCCAACCCGTCATAGCAAAGGCTTTGGCTACACCATTTACTGTTATGGTTCTGTTGTATAAACTATCAATAGAGCCTATGCTAAAGTTAGGCGTACCGTAATTGATGTGTTCATAAATTTCATCAGAAAGGATATAGATATTAGGATATTTCTCTAATACCTCAGCGAGAGCTCTGTATTCTTCTTCAGTATAAACAGTACCACTGTGGTTATTGGGTGAATTGAAGAAGATCATTTTAGTTTTTGGCGTAATGGCTGCTTCTAATTGTTCTGGCGTAATTTTAAAATTAGTCTCTATACTAGAAGGGATTTCAATAAATTTTGCTTCTGCTAAAGTGGCGATTGCAGAATAACTCACCCAGTAAGGGGCTGGTAATAGAACTTCATCACCTGGATTTAATAAAACCATAGCCACATTAGCGATAGACTGTTTTGCACCTGTTGAGACTACAATTTGATTCGGGTTATAATCGATATTGTTGTCGCGCTTAAATTTTCTGCAAATAGCCTCTCTTAGCTCTAAGTAACCATTAACTGGGGTGTATGAATTATAGTTTTCTTCAATGGCTTTAATCGCCGCATCCTTAATAAAATCTGGTGTGTTAAAATCGGGTTCACCCAAACTTAAACTGATTATATCTTTACCTTCTGCTTTTAGCTCTCTTGCTTTGGCCGCCATCGCTAAGGTTTGAGATGAAGGCAAGTTGTTAATCCTGTCTGATAATTGATTTGACATGGTACTTTTATATATGTATGGTTTAAAAATAAATTACGCTAATTCATGATGATGGTGGTGACCTAAATAGCTCAATTGCTTAAAATGCTCTGCAAAAGCACCCATCATGGTTTTGTATTCGTTATAAGGTAAGTTAAATTCCTTGGCTGTATCGCGCACAATTTTAGAAATGTTTTTATAGTGGATATGCGAAATATGCGGAAAAATATGATGCTCAACTTGATGGTTTAAACCTCCAGTGTAAAAGTTTACCAATCTATTATCAATAGCGAAATTTGAGGTGGTATATAATTGATGAATTGCCCAAGTATGTTTCATCTGACCATTTTCGTCTGGTAAAGGCATTTCTGTTTTTGGTACCACATGAGCCAATTGAAAAATAACACTTAAAATCATTCCTGCCGTATAATGCATCACAAAGAAACCAATGAGTACTTGCCACCATTTAATATCCATTACAGCAATAGGCAATACAATCCAAAATGAATAATATAAAATTTTTGTGATGATGAGAATAGACCATTCTTTCTTAGGATTAGGGAATTTTCCGTACGATAACTTCTTTTTTAAGTATTGATGCATTTGCTTAAAATCTGTAGTAATCGCCCAGTTAATGGTTAATAAGCCATATAAAAATATAGAATAGAACTTTTGAAATTTATGAATTTTCATCCATTTAGCATGTTTAGAAAATCTAATAATTCTACCGGCATCAATATCCTCATCCATACCATGAATATTAGTGTATGTATGGTGCAAAACATTATGTTGAACTTTCCAGTTGTATACATTTCCTGACAAAATATAAATGCTGCTACCCATTAATTTATTAACCCATTTTTTACTTGAAAAAGACTCATGATTGGCATCGTGCATTACATTCATTCCAACACCAGCCATACCAATACCAGTTATAATGGTTAATAAAATTCTCGCCCAATTAGGCATGTCTACGGTAAGTAAAACAATTACAGGTACCATAAAAAGAGCAAACATGACAATGGCTTTAGTGTATAATTTCCAATTACCTGTTTTCTTAATATTATTTTCTTTAAAATAATTATTAACGTTTTTATTGAGTGTTTTAAAAAATTTGGTTTTGTCTCTAGTAAGAAATTTTACTGTTTGCATAGATACTATTTTTGTTGAATGTCTAAATTAGACATATTTACATTGCAAATCTACCTAATTTTTAAATTCAATGAATATTTAAATGTTAAAATACTCATATAGTTTTAAATTGTATTTTTGTTGCCAAATCTGTAATAAATGGATGTAATTTTAAAATATTTTGAAAATTTAAGCCCTAACCAGCAGGAACAATTCTCAAAATTAAAAAATCTTTACAAAGAGTGGAATAGTAAGATCAATGTGATTTCACGAAAAGATATTGACGAGTTATATATTAAACACGTTTTACATGCATTGGGTATTGCTAAAGTGCAGCCATTTAATGCCAATAGTTCAATTTTGGATATTGGTACTGGAGGTGGTTTTCCGGGTATTCCTTTGGCGATTCTTTATCCCGAAACTCAATTTTATTTAGTTGACTCTATCGGTAAGAAAATTAAAGTGGTGCAAGCTGTAGCCGATACTTTAGGCCTAGATAATGTAACGGCAGAACACATTAGAGCAGAAAAAGTAAAAAATGAGTTTGATTTTATAGTGAGTAGAGCAGTTACACAGATGGATGATTTTGTAAAATGGACTAAAGGTAAAGTGAAGAAGTCAAATAAACATGAACTTAAAAACGGTATACTTTACCTTAAAGGGGGAGACCTAACAACAGAGTTAAAAAACTTTCCTAAAGCCACAACTTTTGATTTATGTGATTATTTTTCAGAGGGTTTTTTTGAAACAAAAAAGGTAGTTCATTTACCTCTAAAATATAAACCAAAGTTTAAATAAGAAACACTTTTTTTAGAAACCGACATATTACAGTACCTTTGTCATATTGTTAAAAAACAACAATTTTACAATATGGAAAAAGAACTATCTTCAATTCATTACGATAAATATTTACAATTGAATAAAATATTAGCTGCTCAGAAATTGAGGAGCGCTGAGTTTGGCACCGAAGCTCATGACGAAATGTTGTTCATTATTATTCATCAGGTCTATGAGTTATGGTTTAAAGAAATTATACATGATTTAAACTCCGTCATTGCAATTTTTAAACCTGAAGTGGTCGAAGAAAGTCAGATAGGTGTTGCCATTTCAAGATTAGATCGTATAGCAAAAATTCAGAAAATATTGGTTGATCAGATTGATATTATAGAAACCATGACGCCACTTGATTTTCTCGATTTTAGAAATTATTTATTACCAGCTTCAGGATTTCAAAGCTTTCAATTTAGACAGCTAGAAGTGTCGTTAGGCTTAAAGCGTGATAACAGAATTTCTTATACCCAATGTGCTTATTCTGGGGTTTTTTCTCAGAAAGAACAAGATATACTTAATGAGATTGAAGAAGGTGATTCATTGTTTGATTTGGTAGAAAAATGGCTTGAACGAATTCCGTTTTTAAAGTTTGAAACATTCGATTTTTTGTCAGAATACCAAATTGCGGTAGATAAGATGATTGCTATAGAACAAAAAGCAATTAATGAGGCGCACTATATCACTGCGCAAGAAAAACATTTTAGGTTGCAAATGCTTAATGAATCTAGTAAATATTTTAAAACAATATTTGATGAAGAATTGCATAATGAAAAAATAGCCAATGGCGATTTAAAATTATCTTATAAAGCTACGATTAGTACTTTGCTAATTAACCTATATAGAGATGAGCCTATTTTAAGACAACCATTTTTATTTTTACAAAAATTGATTGATATAGATGAGCTTCTAACCACCTGGAGAAATCGTCATGCTCAAATGGTATTGAGAACATTGGGGCAAAAAATAGGTACCGGTGGGTCTTCAGGATTTGATTATTTAAAGAAAACAGCAGATAAGCATCGTATATTTTATGATCTGCATAATATATCAACTCTGCTTATTCCAAGATCCGAACTACCAAAAATGCCAGAAACCTTAAAGAAGAAACTTAATTTTAATTTTTCAAATTAACAATAATGCAGCTAGAGTTCAACATAGGTTCAGGCCATTACGCTGTAGATGCAACCAAGTATTTTGATATTTCTATTCCGTTATGTTTCAATCAAGATCAACCGCAAAATTACGGGGTTGAAAAAGCAAGTAGTACGCCTCTTGGTGATGTGAGAGCAGGCGATGCGTGTAATTACGATAAGTTAACATTAGTGCCACATTGTAATGGAACACATACAGAGTGCCTAGGGCATATTACCAAAGAAAGAAATGCGATACACTATTTAATAAAAGATGTATGGATACCAACTTGTCTAATATCAGTTACCCCAAAAGATCTAGATGGTGATCAAGTAATCACTAAAGCGAAAATCAGTCAAGAGTTGATGAACACAGAACCAGGTTTTTTAAAAGGAATTGTAATTAGAACGTTGCCTAATTTAGAAGATAAGTTGTCTAAAGATTACAACCAAGTAATACCACCGTATTTAGATCTAGAAGCAATGAATTACCTTAATGAATTAGGTGTTGAACATTTAATTGTTGATATACCTTCTGTAGATAGAATTTACGATGGAGGTAAATTAAAAAATCATAAAACATTCTGGAACCTAAATGATATAGATGTTACTCGTGTAGCAGATGAAGTTAAGCATAAAACCATTACAGAAATGGCGTTTGTGGCTAATAATATTCACGATGGTTCGTATTTACTTAATTTACAGGTAGCCCCATTTGTAAGTGATGCCGCCCCAAGCCGCCCATTATTATTTCCTATAATTAAAAGTTTATAGTTATGAAGTTTGAAAACAGTGAGGCTTTCGCCGAAAAATTAGATCGTCAAGATTCTTTGAATCATTTTAGGGAAAAATTTTATTTCCCTAAACATACAGACGGATCAGACATTTTATATTTCTGTGGTAACTCTTTAGGGTTACAACCTAAAACAGCACAAGACGCGACAGAAGAAGTGTTAGAAGCGTGGAAAACTTTGGCTGTAGAAGGGCATTTTGAAGGTAGCCATCCTTGGATATCATATCATGATGAATTGGGAGTAAAAATGGCAAAAATTGTAGGGGCTAAGCCTATAGAAGTAGTGGCAATGAACACCCTTACTGTAAACCTTAATCTGATGATGGTGTCTTTTTACCGGCCTAATAAAAATAGGTATAAAATACTAATAGAAGGAGGAGCTTTTCCATCAGATCAGTATGCAGTAAAATCTCAAATAGAGTTCCATGGCTACGAAGTAAACGATGCCTTAATAGAGCTGCATCCCAGAAATGGAGAAGATAACCTGCGAACAGATGATATTATAAAAACTATTAAAAAGCATGGTGATGAGATTGCATTAATAATCATGGGTGGTTTGAACTATTATACGGGTCAAGTTTATGATATGAAAGCCATTTCTGAAGTAGGTCATGAGGTAGGTGCAATCGTTGGTTTTGACTTGGCTCATGCAGCTGGTAATATACCGTTAAATTTGCATCAATGGCAAGTAGATTTTGCAGTGTGGTGTACCTATAAGTATTTAAATTCTGGCCCAGGAGGTGTAGGTGGCGTGTTTATTCATGAAAACAATTTTAAGAAAGATTTACCTCGATTTACAGGTTGGTGGGGTTATGATAGAGCTACCCGTTTTTTAATGAAAGACACTTTTGAGCCTATGGTTGGCGCTCAAGGTTGGCAAATGAGTAATGGATCAATTTTTTCTATGGCTGGACTAAAGGCTTCATTGGATATTTTTGAGTTGGCCGGTTTTGATAATCTGCAAATTAAGGCTAGGCAACTTACCGCATTTTTAGAGTTCCTTATAGAAAACCTTAATTTAGATGACATTGAGATTGTCACACCTAGAAACCCAAAAGATAGAGGGTCTCAACTATCTATAAGGGTTAAAAATAATGATAAAAGTTTGTTTGATAAAATAAGAGCTAATGGTGTTATTGGTGATTGGCGTGAGCCTGATGTGATAAGAATTGCCCCGGTACCTTTGTATAATAGTTTTATGGATGTGTATAGGTTTGTTACCATATTAGATAAAACTATGGCTAAAGGCAATTAATCTATTCAAAATAGAACCGTTGTAAAAAATAAAAACCTGAACTATGTTCAGGTTTTTTTATAAGCAAGAAATTAATATTTATTTTATCTTATCTACAATAGCTTTAAAAGCCTCTGGGTTATTCATGGCTAAATCGGCTAAAACTTTTCTGTTTAGTTCGATATTATTAGCCTTTAACTTACCCATAAATTGTGAATAAGATAAACCGTGTTCACGAGCTCCAGCATTAATACGCTGAATCCATAATCCACGAAAGTTTCTTTTATTGTTTTTTCTGTCACGGTAAGCATACTGCATCGCTTTGTCTACAGCATTTTTAGCAACAGTATAAACATTTTTACGTCTACCAAAGTACCCTTTGGCTTGTTTTAAAATCTTTTTTCTACGAGCTCTTTTAGCTACTGAATTTACTGATCTTGGCATTTCTCTAAATTTTTTTTGTGCAAGGCAGATATTTAAATCATTTGATGAGCACTTACACAGGGTTAATAATTAATTACCTAAATAATCTTAATAGATTATTTTAACGTTAATTGTTGTTTGATGTTCGCTTCGTCGAATTTATGAACCAAACCAGCTTGCGTCAATCTCAATTTACGTTTTTTGCTTTTTTTAGTCAAAATATGACTTTTAAAAGCGTGCTTTCTCTTCAATTTACCAGTACCCGTTACTTTAAAACGTTTTTTTGCACTGGATTTAGTCTTCAATTTAGGCATCTTCTTTCCTAGTTTTAATACTTGCTTATATTGTTACATCCAAATAAAATGGATTATTTTTTCTTCTTAGGCGCAATGAACATAATCATTCGTTTGCCTTCTAATTTTGGCATCTGCTCAACGGTACCATAATCTTCTAATTCTTGAGCTAGCCTTAATAACAAAATTTGCCCCTGATCTTTAAATACAATTGATCTTCCTTTAAAGAAAACATAGGCCTTCAATTTTGCACCACTTTCTAAAAATTTGATGGCATGCTTCTTTTTAAATTCAAAATCATGTTCATCTGTGTTAGGGCCAAATCTAATTTCTTTAATAACAACTTTAGTTGTTTTGGCTTTTAACGCCTTTTCGCGCTTTTTTTGCTCATAAAGAAACTTTTTGTATTCAATAATCTTACAAACGGGTGGAGAGGCATTTGGCGAAATTTCTACTAAATCTAATTCTTGTTCGCGAGCTATTTCTAAGGCTTTTCGAGTTGGGTAAATACCTACCTCTACATTATCACCTACCAAGCGCACTTCTGGCACACGTATTTTCTCATTAATGAGATGTAAATCTTCTTTTTGAATTCTCCAAGGTTTATGACCTCCTTTTTTTCTTCGTAATGCTATGGTTAAAAAATTTTGTCCTTTACGGATTGTTAAACTTAAAATTGTTGTAATGTAATGTCTATTTCCTTCTGGATAATTCCAGCAAACTCATCTACTGTAAAAGAGCCTAAGTCTCCTTCACCATGTTTTCTTACAGAAACTATACCCTTTTCTTCTTCGTTTTCACCGATAATTAACATAAAAGGTATCTTTTTAACTTCGGCATCACGTATCTTTCTGCCTACCTTTTCATTACGGTTGTCAACGAGGGCGCGAATTTCGTAATTTTCTAACAAATTTAAAACTTTTTTAGTATATATTTCGTATTTCTCGCTAATTGGAAGCAAAATAACTTGCTCAGGTGTAAGCCATAACGGAAAATTACCTCCTGTATGTTCAATTAATATAGCAATAAATCGCTCCATAGAACCAAAGGGCGCCCGATGTATCATCACTGGTCTGTGTAGTTGATTGTCAGAACCTTTGTATGAAAGATCAAAACGCTCTGGTAAATTATAATCAACCTGGATAGTACCTAGTTGCCAGCTTCTACCTAAAACATCTTTGACCATAAAATCTAATTTTGGACCATAAAAAGCAGCTTCGCCATATTCAATAACAGTTTTTAAGCCTTTTTCTTCAGCAGCTTGCATAATGGCTTTTTCTGCTTTTTCCCAATTCTCGTTGCTTCCAATGTACTTTTCAGTATTTTCAGGATCGCGAAGCGAAATCTGGGTTGTAAAATCTTTAAAGCCTAAAGCACTAAAAACATATAGCACAATATCTATAACAGCTTTAAATTCATCATTTAACTGTTCTGGTGTGCAAAAAATATGGG
>JAUIJW010000248.1 GCA_030431085.1 Bacteroidia bacterium | reverse complement strand
AACAGACCTTGATAGCTTATATTGGCAATGATAAATCCTCCTAAAGCTGGCCCCATTGAAAAACCTAAATTAATGGCTAACCTTACTAGGGTAACAGATCTAGTTCTATTAGCCTCTTTACTATAATCTGATAAAGCCACCCACATTGCTGGTCTAAAAGCATCCGCTATAAGTGATAGACACATCACACCTAAACAAATTAAATAAAACTGAGTAATGACTTGCAAAATAAAAAACATCAAGCCCGTAAGTATTAAACTACCATACATTACTTTGTAATATCCAATTTTATCAGATAATTTACCTCCTAAATACACTCCAAAAACAGAACCTATACCAAAACATGTCATAATCCACCCTACTTGACCCAAAGAGAAATTCAAATAATTAGTAAGGTATAAAGACATGAATGGAATTACCATAGCTCCGGCCCTATTGATAAGGGTTACCAATGCCAATAGCCATACTTCTGTAGATAAGCCTTTATAAGGTGTGGTTAATTTAGCTAGCATAGCGTAAATATATTGAATCTTCTGTGTTAGAATTATGTTTAACACAAGTATTATTTTATCTTTGGATAAATTATTTTTATAATGAAAAACATTTTTTTATTTCTCGCATTAATCATGTCGATTAGTTCAGTTGCACAAGAAAACAAGCACCAAAAAGAAGTATTAAAATTTCAAAATAAGTTAAATAAAGAATTTTCTAATAGAGAAAGTAGTCCTTTAACAGAAGAAGATCGTAAAGATTTTAAGTCGTTAGATTTTTTTCCTGTAGATAGTACTTTTAGAGTCGTAGCTCAATTAAAGCGCATGGAAAACAGTAAACCTTTTAAAATGCGTACTACTACGGATAGGTTACCTATTTATAAAATATTTGCCTCGGCCACCTTTGATCTTAAGGGTAAAACATATGTTTTGCACATTTATCAAAATCAAAAATTAATTCTTACTCCTGATTATAAAGATTATCTCTTTTTACCATTTACTGATGATTCTAATGGTGATACTACTTATGGTGGTGGAAGATACTTAGATCTAGACCTGGAAGATATGCAAGGTGAAACCATTGTTATAGATTTTAATAAAGCCTACAATCCTTATTGTGCATATAACGAAAAGTATTCATGCCCTATCCCCCCAGCTGCGAATAATCTTAATTTAAAAGTCGAGGCTGGTGTTAAGGCCTTTAAACAACCTTAGCCAAATACATTCCTAAGAAAACTGCGGCTATGCCTAGAATAAAAGAGGTTGTCAGATAAGGTATCATGCTAAAATAGTCTCCAGATTTGATATACAAATGATTTTCGTAAGCAAAGGTTGAAAATGTGGTAAATCCACCACAAAAACCCGTGGCAAATAGTAGACTATAGTTTTCTGATATGGTTCCAATTCTGGCAATATAGCCAAGAATAAAACCAATAAAAAGACTACCTAAAACATTAGCCATTAAAGTACCATAAGGAATTGCATTTTCGAAATTATTAAACTTTAAGCCCAAAAAGTATCTTGCAACGCTTCCTAGACCTCCGCCAATAAAAACTAAAATTAATTCTCTCATTTTAATCTATAATTACTTGATCTGTATCTCGCCAACTTTTTTTCTGTGTAATAGTACCATTTTCAACTATTACCACACCCGGGTTACTTCTCACAATAGTTTTAAGTGTAGTTTCATCGCAAAACAATAGCTCCATTTCTAGATCGTACTGCTCTTTAATTACCTCATAAGATGCTTGTGTTGATGCCGAAAAACAATAAACACTATAACCATTTAAATTGGCTTTATCTGCAAGCGCTTTTATTCTAGGCCAACCGTTATTATTTGATTTTTCTAAATTATAAGCCACAATTAGCATCAACTTATCTTTCTGCAATAAAACGTCTGTAAGGTCCTCGCCGTCCATCTCCATAGTAAAATCGTGAATTGGTGGCTCATACCCTTTTTGAATTAATTTTGTTTTACGGTCTACAAACGTGGCCCCTTCAATGGTCCAAGGTTTTTGATCGGTTGTAAATTCTTGATCTATACCATCTACTTTATAAATCCATGTGTCTTCATAAATAGATTCTTCGGCACCTTCTGGAATGACCATCCCTTGGGGAATGTTTTTACCTATGGCATAGGCTCTAAAATCTATCACGGGTAAATGTCTCAATGAATAAATCATGATTGCTATAAAAATTATTCCCAATATGGTAGTGGCACCATAGGCTAACTTATTCGAAATAAAAGAGTGGATATCGTAACGACGCCAGAACAAAAACGCAATTACCAGTATCAAAATAATGTTCTTATAAAATGTTTCCCAGGGGGTTAAGGTAATAGCATCGCCAAAACAACCACAATCTGTTACCTTGTTATAAAATGCAGAATACCAGGTTAAAAAGGTGAAAATAAGTGTTAAACCCGCTAAGCACCATATCGTTAGCTTAGCTTTAACACCAAATAACAACATGACACCCAGCATAATTTCGGCTAAAATAAGTAGAATGGATAACTGAAGGGCATATGGAATTAAAAACTCCATATTTAAAACATCTGCACCAAAATACTCTTCAAATTTATAAG
>JAUIJW010000036.1 GCA_030431085.1 Bacteroidia bacterium | reverse complement strand
GGCCAATGATCAGTTTATGAATGCCGACATTACTTTTAAGGAAATTCAAATTATTAAAAAAGTTATCAAAAAGAAATTGAATAACATCTATCATTTAAGAATAGAATATCCTGAATAAAAAAGGCTAGCTCGTTGAGCTGGTCTTTTTAAAATTATAATGTAAGATATTAATTAACGTCTCGAATAATTAGGCGCTTCTTTAGTAATGGTTACATTATGTGGATGACTTTCTGCAATACCAGAAGAAGTGATTTTTACAAACTTAGCTTCTTTTTGATCAGCAATATCTTTACTACCACAATAACCCATACCAGCTCTTAAGCCCCCAATAAACTGATGCATAGTTTCAAAAACTTCACCCTTATAAGGTACTCTACCTACGATACCTTCTGGCACTAATTTTTTTACATCATCCTCCACATCTTGAAAGTACCTGTCTTTAGATCCCTTTGCCATGGCTTCAACCGACCCCATTCCACGATACGACTTAAACTTTCTACCATCAAAAATAATAGTTTCTCCTGGAGACTCTTTAGTCCCCGCCAATAAAGATCCTAACATAACGGTGTCTGCTCCAGCGGCAATCGCTTTAGGGATATCACCAGTATATCTAATACCTCCATCTGCAATAACTGGAACTCCAGTATCTTTAATCGCATTAGAAACTTCCATAATGGCAGACAATTGTGGGAATCCTACTCCCGCCACCACTCTAGTAGTACAAATAGAACCTGGCCCTATCCCTACTTTTACAGCATCGGCTCCAGCCTCAACTAAAAACTTTGCAGCGTCTGCTGTTGCAATATTACCCACAACAACATCAATATGACTATACTTCTCTTTGATGGTTTTAAGAATTCCAACCACTCCTTTAGAATGACCGTGCGCTGTATCAATTACCAAAGCATCTACACCTTCTTTAATTAAAGCTTCTGCTCTTTCTAGCGAATCTCCAGAAACACCAATTGCAGCGGCTACTCGTAAACGTCCAAATGAATCTTTATTGGCATTAGGATTTTCTCTTACTTTTATGATATCTCTAAATGTAATTAACCCTACCAATTTATTATTAGCATTAACTACAGGTAATTTTTCTATCTTATGATCTTGTAAAATTTCTTCTGCCTCTTTTAATGATGTACCTTCTACAGCCGTAATTAAATCTTCAGAAGTCATGACTTCTGCCACCATTTTATTATCATTTTTTTCAAAACGTAGATCTCTATTGGTTACAATACCAATCAATTCATCGTTTTCATCTTTTACAGGAATACCACCTATTTTGTATTTACGCATCAATGATTTAGCATGTTCAACGGTGTTAGAGCCTAATAAAGTAATGGGATCTATAATCATTCCAGACTCAGATCTTTTAACTTTTTTCACTTGTGATGCCTGACGTTTTATAGTCATGTTTTTATGAAGTATCCCGATACCTCCTTCTCTAGCCATAGCAATAGCCATATCTGCTTCTGTTACGGTATCCATCGCAGCAGAAATAATGGGGGTGTTAATAGTTATATTTCTAGTAAATTTTGTTTGAATATTGACGTCTCTTGGTAGTACTTCAGAATAAGCAGGTACTAATAAAACATCATCGTAAGTAAGTCCTTCTAATAAAACTTTTTGGGTGGCCATAGTGCGCAATTAAGAATTAATTGCGTGCAAATTTACGCTTTTTAATCGACTTGTAAAAGATTAATCTAACTATCTTGTTTGGGCAGCCTTAGAAAACAAGCAATCTTTTACAATAAAAAATGTCGCCAATAGAAAACTAAGCGTCATGAATAATCCCGATAACATAATAATATATTTAAACCACAATACCCCTTTCCAGAGTATATATATACCCCCAAAGGTTAAAACTATGGATAAGAATGGTTCAATCATTAACACCAATCGCCATCGCTTTGGTGCTGAAGTGCAAGCTACTAAACCTCCCAAAATTAAAAAGATAATTGACATGGAAAGGATATGATTATGGATAAGTGTCAATATTTCTTTATGAGATTTTTTAAACTTCATGGTTTCTGCATCCTCAACATCTTCATTACCTAAGTAATTCTCTACAATTCCACTTGATTTAAGTGATGTGGTTTTGTCTACAAAGTTAAGTCCTGTATAAAATCCAATGCTTAGAGTAAGTACAAAGGCTGATACCATAAACCTAAGCTCTTTTGGCCATTGAGATAAAACACCTGGGATTTGCATTATAATAAATTATTTTCTTGAAGAATTTCAATGCTATGCATCAGTTTATTCATAGCATTGGTCATAGATTGTGCAGAAATTGTGGCGCCAGAAATCGCTTTAATGTCTTGTCCGTAAATCACTTGATCTGTTTTTTTGAGGCTATAAAATTGTTTAAGCCATCGCTTACTACCAATCTCCATCCCATAATCTTCACGATAGGCTAATATTTTAATTTTTTTGATAATTAAGTTTTGATCAAAAATAACAACATAATCAAACGTATCTGTTTTACTTGGTGCAATACCAAAATAGAAATAACCAACATGATCATCATTAATCAATATCTTTTTAAAATTGTCTTGATTAAATCTTATTGGTAAAGTAGATTCTATAGTTTGATCTATCACAACTACTTCTTTATAAAAATCTTTGACTTCAAAGACGTTAATGATCTCTTTATCGATCTTTTTTTCCATTTTTGGCGGAATACCAAATCCTAAAAAAATAGCTGTAAAACCTAAAATAAAAATTACTTTTCTCATAAAACTAAAACGATACATAAAGACCAAAAATACTATATTTTAGAACATTACACCAATACCTGCATTAAATTGATTTTCTACATAACCTCCTTTTACAGCGTTATCTCTAAATTGATAATCCATTTTTAAAACGGCTCCTGGAGTTAATTTATAATCTATACCTAAAGTAATATCAGTTCTATCATAAGCTAGGTTTTTATCAAGATCTCCAGCTGTAGCTTCGTGCGTATTATACCTTTCATAACGTCCAAAAAGCGCTAGTTTATGCGACGTTTTTTTATTGATTAACGGCATCACATTATAGGCTGCTTCGGCAAAATAACCTAACATTTCAGATCCTAAATCACTCCCCGTAAGATTATTATAGGCTTCTGTACCAGATAAACTTGTCCAAATATATTGACCTCTTAAATCAAGGTTTCCAACATTATAGCGGGCATCAAAACCTACCATAGACACGCCTACGGTAGAGGCCTCTAAACTAGAATCATCTGTTTGAGTGTTACCAAAATAACCTGACAATCCTAATTTTAAACCAAGAATACCATAATAATCGAACTTTACAGAAAGGTTAGGTGAATTAATAATAGATTCCGCACCTTTTTGACGACCTTTTCTTAAACCATCTTTTCCTCTAAGCGTACCTTGACCATCTATATAGGATACAAACCCATTAAAGATATAGGCCTGATATTTTAAACTTAAATTATCAAATTTTCCAGAAGCTCCAACTCCAAGCTCTCTCCACGTGGTTGGCACTATATCATGATCTACTCCTGGCCTTTCAACACCGTAAAAAGTAGGGGGTTCGTGATATTCATTGATAATACCCATAGGAATTAACATTAAACCTCCTTTAAGATTAAAATTTGGATTAACATTATAATTTAAAAAAGCTTGTTCTACATAAACTTCTTTAACATGCTCTAGTTCAATCTCTGTAACAAAACTTACCTTATCTGTAAAGTTATATCCGAAAAGTAAAACCAGTCTATGAACATCTAATTTCCCTGGTGAAGAACCGTCTTTATCGTTGTAGTCTATTTGAGCATAACCTCCAATAGTCAATTTATTATTACCATTGTATAATACTTGGTTAACCACACGTAACGAATCTAATTGATTATCTTGTGTAGTTTGCTGAGCAACCATAAAGCTTGTGATCAAAATAAAGGCGGTTAGTAATATTTTTTTCATTTTTATTTAGATTGATTTTAAATTAAAAGTTTTGGTGGAGCAAATATACTTCTATGCATAAAACCAACAAAAGTTATTTATAATTATTTTAAATAAAAATTAGCCGTCAATGACTGATCAAAGTTTAAACCAGAATTTAATAACAAGTATTTTTTATTAAGTTTGGGCACTAGATAATTTTGATATGGAAATTTTAGGAATTGATATAGGCGGTACCGGTATAAAAGGTGCTATTGTAAATACAGAAAAAGGAGAGCTCGTTACCGAAAGGTTTAGAATACCCACTCCAAAACCAGCTATACCTCAAGAAGTTGCAAAGGTCATTGCTAAAATAGTATCACATTTCAATTACAATGGAGTTGTAGGGTGTGGGTTTCCTACTCCTTTAAGCCATGGTGTTTGCAAAAGCGGTGGTAATCTACACGAAGCTTGGAAAGACACTAATGTAGAAGAGTTGTTCACAGATAAAACAGGTTTAAAGTATACGGTGGTAAATGATGCCGATGCCGCCGCTATAGCGGAAATGAACTTTGGAGCTGGCATCAATAAGAAAGGTTTAGTTGCTGTCATCACGTTAGGAACAGGAATCGGGTCTGGTTTATTTTATGACGGTATTCTAATCCCAAACTCAGAGCTTGGTCATGTAAGTTATAAGAATGAAGCATTTGAAAAATATGCGGCAGACTCTATACGTAAAAAAGAAGATTTAAGTTATCGCAAGTGGGGTAAACGACTTAACAAATATTTCAATCATATTGAGCTGATTTTATCTCCAGATCTATTCATTATAGGTGGAGGCGCTAGTAAAAAACTTGATCGATATATTGATCAAATTAAAATAGCTGCGCCCATTATTCCAGCAGAAAACAAAAATGAAGCTGGCATTATTGGCGCGGCGATGGCAGCCTATCACGAATACCTTAAAAATTAAAAAACTTTAAACGCCTCGTTATAGGCTGTTTCAAAGCTAAGAGAGTTAATCTGTGTCAAGACTTTTTTCGCTGTAAAATAAGTTATTAGCTTTTCTGTTGGCATATTACCTGTTAACTCATCTTTAGCCATAGGGCACCCCCCGTAACCTCTAATGGCGCCATCAAATCTATAGCAACCTGCATTAAAGGCTGCATCCACCTTATTGTACCAATGATTAGGGTTTGTATGTAGGTGTGCACCAAATTCTATATCGGGATAAAGTGGAATTAAATTTTTAAATAAATATGCAATAATCTCTCCACTAGCCACACCAATGGTGTCTGATAATGATAATATTTCTACTCCCATATTTGCTAATGTTTCTGTCCATTGAGCCACAATATCAACATTCCATGGATCACCATAAGGATTGCCAAATCCCATCGATAAATAGGCCACTACTTTTTTATCATGAATAGTGGCTAAGTTTAATATATCTTCTAAAATCTTTAAAGACTCTTTAATAGTTTTACCCGTATTTCTCATTTGAAAATTCTCTGAAATCGAAAAAGGGTAACCCAAATAATTAATTTCTGGAAAACTTATCGCATCATTCGCTCCTCTCACATTAGCAACAATAGCTAGCAATTTACTTTTAGATTTAGAAAGGTCTAATCCCGACAAAACTTGAGCAGTATCTCGCATTTGTGGTATCGCTTTTGGCGATACAAAACTTCCAAAATCAATAGTATCAAATCCTACTTTTAACAAAGCATTGAGGTAAGATATTTTATCTTCTGTTGGGATAAAATGTGTCTTAATACCTTGCATGGCATCTCTTGGACATTCAATAATTTTGATTTGTTTCATCACTATCAAATATACAATTTTATGTCTGTAACTATCAATATTCTAACGAAGAAAGGTATTTTATTAATATTAAGTTTTTTGCTTTTTCTTTTTAGCTGCCGGAAACAGCACATTATTTAATATAAGCCTATACCCCGGTGAGTTAGGATGCAGTTCTAACTCTGTTTTAGGATCACCTACCCTATGCTGATAATCTTCTGGATCATGGCCCCCATAAAAGGTAAACATTCCTTCACCTTTAATACCATGAAGATATCGAACCTCTCCATTGGCCTGATTTTCGGCCAATACTAAAACAGAGGGTTTTATCAAATTGGCATTAAATGCAGTTGTTTGGCCCATAAAGCCCTTAATTAATTGCGTATGGTTTTGGCATAACATACTAGGTACTAAATCCCATTTGGCCGAAAACTCTTTTAAAGAAAAATAGTCTGAGAATTTATCTATTTTTCTCGTATTGGTCATATCAATATTAGAAAATTCATAAACTTCCGGATTACGTTCTAAGGTAAAATTTTCAAAAGCTAATGTTTTTTCAAAATCTAATTTCTTTTGATAACCTGGTTCTGTACCATCACCGTCAAACATCACCTCGCATATATCTATACCTTCTGCCGCTAGTGCAATATCAAAACTATCAGTAGCAGAGCACATGGCAAACATAAACCCTCCTCCAATAACATAATTTCTAATTTGGGTAGCCACTGCTAATTTTTGTTGTGATACTTTTTGGTAGCCCATTTTTTTGGCCAAAGCTTCTGCTTCTGTCTTATTTTCTATATACCATGGCGCCATTCTCATTGCTCCATAAAATTTTCCGTATTGGCCCGTAAAATCTTCGTGGTGTAAATGTAGCCATTCGTACATTAATAATTTATCTTGAAGCACCTCCTCATCATAAACCACATCGTAGGGTATTTCTGCAAATTGCAGAACTAAGGTTACGGCGTCGTCCCAAGGTTGTTTCCCTTTTGGTGAGTAAACAGCAATTTTTGGAGCCTTTTCTAATAAAACCGCTTCTTTATTCTGCGAAGGACTCGCAATTTCTTTTAATAATTTAAGAGTTAATGCGTCTGATAAGATTTCATAAGACACTCCCCTTATGGTACATTCATTTTTAAAATCTTCAGTATTTTCTAGTAAAAAAGACCCTCCACGATGATTTAGCAACCATTTTACTTTTTGGTTCTTTTGTAAGGAATAGTAGACCATTCCATAGGCCTTTAAATGATTTTTTTGAGAATAATCATCCATAGGAATGAGTATAAAACTAGCAAATACCGCTGGAGAAATTAATATAAAAGCTAAGGTTATTAATTGTTTCAATTCAAAGACTTTTTCTTTGCAATTTATGAATTAAAACGGAACATCGTCATTACCATCCATATCTCCAAAAGCATCACTAGTGCTAGCAAAATTACTTGGAGAAATATTTTGATTCATTGAAGATTGAAATTCATTACCAAATTCTTCGTCTAAATCAGAAAATTTAGCCAACCTTCCTTCAAATTTCAATTTAATATTATCTAAACCACCATTTCGATGCTTCGCTACAATAAATTCGGCTTGACCTTCACAAGGTGTGCGTTCTTCATCATCCCATTCTGTTAAACCATAATATTCTGGACGATAAATGAACGACACAATATCTGCATCTTGCTCAATAGCTCCAGACTCCCTTAAATCCGACAATAATGGTCTTTTACTCCCTCCTCTCGTTTCTACAGCACGTGATAGCTGCGATAATGCAATCACCGGTATATTTAATTCTTTTGCTAAGGCCTTTAAGTTTCTTGAAATTGTTGATATTTCTTGCTCTCGATTACCGCTACTCTTGGTTTGAGAACCGGCAGTCATTAACTGTAAATAATCAATAATAATCAATTTTACACCATGTTGAGAGGCTAAACGTCTCGCTTTAGCTCTTAAATCAAATACAGCCAATGAAGGAGTGTCGTCAATAAATACTGGTGCATTAGATAAATTTTTAACCTTTACATTTAGGGCTTCCCATTCGTAAGTCTCTAAATTACCTTTTCTTAACTTCTCTGATGAAATACCTGTTTCACTTGAAATCATTCTAGTAATTAACTGTACCGATGACATTTCCAATGAAAATATGGCTACAGGAATATTAAAATCTATGGCCATGTTTTTAGCCATAGACATAACAAAGGCTGTTTTACCCATACCTGGTCTAGCTGCGAGAATCACCAAATCTGAAGGCTGCCAGCCACTCGTTAAGGCATCTAACTTCGTAAAACCAGTTGGCACACCACTCATCCCCTCTTTATTTGAGATTTCTTCAATCTTTTTTAAAGCCTGGTTAACAAGATTTTCTGCAGCCTCAGAACTTTTTTTAAGATTACCTTGGGTTATATCGAATAACTTAGATTCGGCATCATCTAACAAATCAAACACATCAACCGTTTCGTCATAAGAATTGGTAATAATTTCTGTAGAAATAGAAATTAAACGTCTTTGAATGTATTTTTGTAATATTATTCTGGCATGAAACTCGATATGAGCGGCAGAAGATACTTTTTGGGTTAAATTAATTAAGTAAAAATCACCACCTACAGCCTCTAATTTTTCATCTTTTTTAAGCTGATTTGAAACAGTAAGTAAATCAATAGGCTCAGAATTTTCGAATAATTTAAAAATCGCTAAATAAATAAATCGATGTGCCGGTTTATAAAATGCATCTGCATGTAAAATATCAATAACATCATCCACTCCTTTTTTATCAATCATCATAGCCCCAATCACAGCCTCCTCTAAATCAATGGCTTGCGGAGGTAATTTACCCTGCTCTAAATTAATTACAGGTGATTTTTTTTTGTTTTGAGCATTAAAAGATTTTGCAGTATCCATGCGGCAAATGTACTTTATTAGATATGATTGTACCTTTAATTTTTGATTAAATCAATCAACAATTTTTGTTAACAAATATAAACGTGTTGATAAATTAGAGAAATATTTTTTGATGTTTTTTAATATCCTCATTTAAAAATGGTTGTAAATATTTTGACCAACATATAATCTACTAATTATCATAATTTTACAGATAATGCTTTTCTTACTTCACAAGTAATTCATTATTTAACACTTTGCGATAACTGTTGATAATTTGTTTTTTTGTTGTAAAATTACACCATGTTTAAAATTTACCCTACTCTAAAATTACTACTTCTGTTGTGCTTGCAAATTGGGGCAATTTATACATTATCAAGATTTCCAGATACTATCGAACAATTTTATACCAACGGCATTTATTTTTACTGGAGCAAATTTCTAAGGTTTTTATTTGGGTGGATACCATTTTCTATTGGAGATGTATTGTACTGCTCAATAATTATTCTTGTTGTGCGATATCTATATAAACAGCTCAAACATATTAAACATAACTTTAATACATTAATTTACAATGTTTTAGGATTTTTATGTGTTACTTATTTTTTGTTCTATTTTTTTTGGGGCATCAATTATTCTAGACCCAGTTTAAAAACACAACTCAACTTATCTTCTCAACCCTACAATCTTGAAACACTTCATGCTTTTTCTAATCGACTTATTATAGAGGTTAATGACATTCAATTGCAGCTAACTGGGCACGATAGTTTAGCGGTTAAAAATACATCGTCAAAACAACAAATTCTAAATGATACCCATCTGGGTTATCAAAACTTAAAAAACAATTTTCCGCTAGAGATTAATATCCAGCCTAAGTCCTTAAAAAAATCTATGTTAAGTTTACCTTTAACTTATATGGGATTTAGTGGTTATTTAAATCCTTTTACTGGAGAAGCTCAGGTCAATCATCTGACTCCTAAGTTTAGTCTACCGATGACCTGCTCACATGAAGTAGCTCACCAATTAGGAATTGCTTCAGAAAGCGAAGCCAATTTTATAGGATATTTGGCTGCAATTCACCATCCAGATTTACACTTTGTATATGCCGCTAAAGTAGCTGCACTTCGTTATGCCCTATATGATATTTATAGAACTGACAAATCCTTATACCAGAAAATGATAAAGAAACTTAACTCAGGTGTAATCAAAAATATAGAAGAATCAAGAATTTTTTGGAGAAGCCATGAAAATGTATTTGAACCTTTTTTTAAAATTTTCTATGATAATTTTTTAAAAATTAACCAACAAAAAGATGGTTTGAAGAGCTATCACATGATGGTAGAACTTCTTATTGCTTATGATGAACAATATAACTTCTAATATTTGATGAAAAGCTTATATTAGCCCAAAATTTATTCCATGAAAAAAACATTACTATTTTTCTTATTGCTTACTACCTACATAAACGCTCAAGAATATTTTCCTAAAAACGACGGTGTTAGCAATAAAAATAATAATTATACCGCATTTACCAACGCCAAAATTTATATAAGTCCCACACAAGTTATAGATCGAGGCACCTTACTTATAAAAAACGATCAAATTGTTACGGCCAGTAAATCTGTAAATTTACCAAAGAATACTGTCGTTATCGATCTAGAAGGTAAATCTATTTATCCATCTTTTATCGATATTTATTCAGATTTCGGCACAACAGCCCTACAACAGGTTAAGTCTTCTGGTCAACCTCAATACGATACAAAAAGAGCTGGATATTATTGGAATGAGCATGTTCGCCCAGAACAAAAAGTAATTCAAAGCTTTAAATTTGATAAAAAAAAGGCTGAAGAACTTCGTAAACTAGGGTTTGGTACTGTAAACACTCATTTGCAAGATGGTATTTTTAGAGGTACAGGAGCACTCGTTACATTAAACAGTAAAGTATCTGATAATTTTAGAATTTTAGATCAGCAATCGGCGCAATATTTATCTTTTAAAAAAAGTAAACAATCTGCACAAATTTACCCTTCGTCACTTATGGGGTCCATTGCATTAATACAGCAAGTATATTTAGATGAACAATGGTATAGCCAAGGACTAAGTAAGGTAAATGATTTATCGCTGGAAGCCCTAAAACAACAAAAAAATCTTGTACAAATATTTGCTGCAGGTAATAAGGGCAATGTACTTAGAGCCCATAAAATTGGTCAAGAATTTGGTATAGACTATACTATACTTGGAGGCGGTGATGAATATGAAATCATCGATCAAATTAAAGCGACTCAATCTAACTTCATACTACCTATTAATTTCCCAAAGGCCTACGATGTAGAAAATACTACTGAGAGCCATTATATTCAGTTAGGCGATATGAGAGATTGGAATCAGGCACCCACGAACCCTAAAGTATTTCAAGAGAATAATATTAGTTTCGCGCTTACAACATTCGGTCATAAAAAACTATCCGATTTTAAAACGCATTTAAACAAAGCTAGAGCATATGGTTTAACAGATACACAAGCCCTAGCCGCCTTAACCACTAAGCCTGCTCAATTTATTAAGAAATCTAATACATTAGGTACGCTAGAAAAAGATAAACTTGCCAATTTTATCATATGTTCTGGTAATATATTTGATCAACATACCATTATTTATGAAAATTGGATTCAGGGTAAGTCACACGTTATCCATGATTTAAATTTAAAAAACATATTAGGCGAGTATATCTTAAACATAGATAATACGAAATATCAAGTTGATATAACAGGCACCTTAATTAAACCAAAATTATCGGTAAAAAAAGATTCTATTAAACTTCAAAGTAAAATTAATTACAAATATAATTGGTTAGATATTCAAATATTGAATAAAGAGAGCGATATGCCTATCCGATTAAGCGCACTAGTAACACAATCAAGCAAAATCACTGGTGATGCTATTACTAATCAGGGTCAGAAAAAAACATTTATCGCCACGAGAGTTAGCTCATCAGACCAGCAAAATCCTAAAAACAACAATTCTCAAGGCACTCCAAACATAGTGCCCTTAACATATCCAAATATTGCTTACGGATTTAAGGAAAAACCAAAAGCTCAAACCATATTATTTAAAAATGCAACGGTTTGGACCAATGAAAAAGATGGTATTTTAAAGAATACTGATGTACTAATTAAAGATGGTAAAATTTCTAAAATCGGCCCAAATTTAAAATCCAATAGAGCTTTAGTTATTGATGCTACTGATAAGCATTTAACCTCTGGTATTATTGATGAACATGCTCATATTGCTACCATCTCAACTAATGAAGTTGGGCAAAATTCTACGGCAGAAGTTAGTATGGCTAACGCTTTAAATAATGAAGATATTAATATATATAGAGCATTGGCTGGTGGGGTAACACAAGCTCAAATTTTACATGGCTCGGCCAACCCTATAGGTGGACAATCTGCGATTATTAAATTAAAATGGGGTGAAACTTCAGATAATTTAATAGACCCGAAAGCACCAAAATTTATAAAATTTGCTTTGGGTGAAAATGTAAAACAATCTAATTGGAATAGTAAAGTAAGGTTTCCACAAACTAGAATGGGTGTTGAACAAGTTTATATAGATTATTTTCAAAGGGCCAAAGAATATGATTTAATTAAAAAAAGTGGACAACCCTATAGAAAAGACTTAGAGATGGAGACCCTCGCAGAGATTTTAAATAAAGAACGCTTTATCTCTTGTCATTCATACGTACAAAGTGAGATTAATATGTTGATGAAAGTGGCTGAAAAATTCAACTTCAACATTAATACTTTTACACATATTCTCGAAGGGTATAAAGTGGCCGACAAAATGAAATCACATGGTGTTGGAGGTTCAACATTTAGCGACTGGTGGGCCTATAAATACGAGGTAAATGATGCCATTCCATACAATGCTGCACTCATGCATCAGGCTGGCGTAGTTACCGCCATTAACTCTGATGATGCAGAGATGATGAGAAGATTAAATCAAGAAGCTGCCAAAACCATTAAGTACGGAGGTGTGAGTGAAGAAGATGCTTGGAAATTTGTAACGCTCAACCCAGCCAAACTATTGCATATTGATGATCATGTAGGGAGCATAAAAGTAGGTAAAGATGCAGATTTGGTATTATGGAGTAACCACCCTCTATCGGTAAACACTAAAGCAGAAAAAACCATTATAGAAGGTAAGATCTATTTTGATATTGAAAGAAACCAAATAATGCAAAATAATATTGAAAAAGAAAAAAATATTTTGATCAATCAAATGCTGAATGAAAAGTTTGAGGGTAAACCCACTCAAAAAGCTAAAAAGAAATTAAACTTAACCAATCATTGCGATACCATCTAAATTGAATACTATGACACCGAAACTCTATAAAATAATTTGTTGTATTCTTTTAGCAACAAATATCGTAAATGCTCAACAAACACCTGGTAAAACCCAATCGTCTCCAATAAGCATTGTAGGTGCTACGGCCCATATTGGCAATGGCAATGTTATTGAGAATAGCATGGTAATTTTTGAAAATGGTAAAATTACTGCCGTAGGTAAGAAAACTGACTTTACTGCTAAAGGTTCGATAATTCATGCAGATGGAGAACATTTATATCCTGGATTTATCCTTCCAAATTCAACTTTAGGTTTAGGTGAAGTGGATGCAGTTAGGGCCAGTAACGACTTTGATGAAATAGGTACTTTTTTACCACACATTCGAAGTATTATTGCTTATAATGCAGAATCTAAAATTATTGAAACCTGTAGAATCAATGGTGTTTTATTAGCGCAAGTAACCCCTAGAGGTGGTACCATTTCTGGCACATCATCTATAGTTCAGCTCGATGCTTGGAACTGGGAGGATGCTGTCATTGAATATGACGTTCTTGATGCGTTTACGTCATCAGTCTCCATTCTCTCATCTCATCCTGATGATTCCCTTGTCAAGCTAAAAGAGATCAAAGTGGAGGAAGGTGACGACGCCCACAACTGGCGAGTCACGACTGATTACGGTTTCCTTGATCCAGATGAGCAGGAAGAGAACCAGCCACCAACCCAGAGACGGACGAAGCAGACATGGACATTTACTACCAAAACAAAAATTTTGGATCATGACATCAATGAGGAAGTGATTCAGAACTCAGCGCAGGACTTCTTTGAGGAAGGTGTGGAGATCACGCAGTATCTCGCTGTCCTGCAAATCTCGAAGAACATTGCTGATGGATTATTCGATCCAAGTGTGTTCTGGCGATATGCAGGGAAATGTAATGGAGGAACATTTCTGGGAGCGAGTGCAGGCCAAGTCCAGTTCATTCCCAAGCAAGCTGTCTTTACGCCCGATGATGAGCATGGAGACTACTGGGAAGTCTCTTATGAGTTTGTCTTTGACCCAGACAGGCACGACAGAGTGAATCTGCTGGATCAGGGGTT
>JAUIJW010000035.1 GCA_030431085.1 Bacteroidia bacterium | reverse complement strand
CACGGTATTTTGATTACTATTTTGGTAAGTATCCTAATATTATTAGAAAGAATAGAAACTCTGTAGCTGTTTTAACAGGAGAAGAAAGCCAATCAGATCTCGAAAAATTAGGCGAAGATATTTTTAGATATTTCGGTTTAGGATGCAGAAATGTGTCTAAGTTATTAGTGCCACAAGATTATGATTTCGACCAATTTTTTAAAGCCATTTATAAATACCACCCTATTATCAACTTTAAAAAGTATGAAAATAATTACGACTATAATAAGGCTGTTTTTTTAATGAGTCAGTTTAAAATTCTTGAGAACGGATTTTTAATGTTGAAGGAAGATACCAGTTATAGCTCTCCTATTGCCGCTTTATTTTATGAGTTTTATGATCATCAGCAAGCGCTTGAAAATAAATTAAATTCAGATCGAGATTTGATACAATGTGTAGTGGGTAAACACAATAATTATATTGATTTTGGGCAAGCGCAACAGCCAAAATTATGGGATTATGCCGATGGTGTAGACACCCTAAAGTTTTTAAATGAACTTCAATAATATATTCATAAAACAATGATAAAAAACTTAAGACAATCAATACCACTCGTATTGTTATTTCTGGTCTTTGCTTGTAATGAAATTGATGAATTAACGCACTTTAATATTGAATACAATGAAAGTGTAACCATAAAATCATCTACCGTAATTGATTTACCATTTAATATTTTTACCCCAGAAATTAGCTCAAATTCTGAATCAACTTTCGAAAACAACAATACCCATAAAGATTTGATCGAATATATTGAGTTGACTTCGATGGTTTTAGAAATTACTTCTCCAGATAACGGTCACTTTAATTTTTTGAATGCTATTGACATTTATATTTCAGCCGACAATGAACCGGAAGTTAAAATAGCTTGGAAAGAGAATATTCCATCTGATTCCAGTAAAAGAATTACACTTGAAACCTCAGATGAAGACCTCAAAAAGTATCTTAAAAAAGATTACTTTAAATTACGGTTAGAAACCGTAACAGATGAAGTAATCACCAAAGATCATCAAATCAATGTACAATCAAACTTTTTTGTAGATGCTAAAATTCTGGGTATTTAAACCTATCTTGTAAAGGCTTCACCAATTCTAAAATACACGCCCCAATCATCTTTACCAATGGCAGCATCAATACCGATATTAATTTTAGCTTTAGGTATAGCTTTAAATCGAATGCCACCTCCAATAGCGGGCAACAAGTTATCTACACTTAAATCACTTGCCGTATTAATGGCAGTAGCAACCCCGGTAAACGCCACAAAACCCCACCTTTTAGCAAACCAATGCCTGTATTCTGTTTGGATATCGTAAACTTGGTTGGCTCTATACTTACCATTAGAATATCCTCTTAAATCATCTCTACCCACCACATTTTGTCCAGAAAAAGGCACATCGCCAGCCGCTATTTGAGCATAACCTCTTAATAAAATCACATCGGTATTTTCTAAATTAAAGTATTTGTTATATTCAAAATTGATATTGGTGTAACTGTTTGTGCTTCCCAAACTTTTCAAGAAAGAATTGGTACTTAAACGAGAGTTCCAACCTTTGGTGGGTAAAAATTGATCATCTCTTGTGTCGTATTCCGAGGATAATCCAAATCCAAACTGGCTAACCTCTTCATCTTCTTTTAATTTGGTATCAAAAGTGGTATAAGCATGCGAAAATAATACCCTACCTCCAATATATAATTGGTTATAAACTCTACCTAAAAACTCTAAAAAAATAAATTGAAATTTATTGTTATAATCTATAAAAGTTCCCTGATGGTCTGGAATGGGTAAAATGCCATTAGGCAAATGTGGAAATAAATCACCCCATTCTATATAAGTCTGAAAATTTACAGAACCGAGTCCGCTAACTACCTTACCCCTATAAATGTTGTCTTTAAAATAAAATCGGTTAGGCTGTACCAAAAACCAAGTGTGGTTGGTAGAATAATTACCGATAAGCATAGATTTTGACAACGGAGATAAAGTATCATTAGCACTCAATTTATAAAAAGCAGACCCCATCGCTCCAAAAATAGCTCCAAAACTATTATTATAAGTTAAGGTTGGTATACCTATAAGCTTAATTTTTTTGTCCTTATCGGGATGTTTGTCTTGGATTGATTGTTTTTGAGCAAAGGTGAATACCGGTAATAAACCTATCCATAACACAAAAAATAATACTTTATTCATAAGAGATAATCAACTGATGTTAAAAATAAGCAAAAGTTAAAAATTCATCACCTCCTATTCATTATAATCTTAGTACTTTTATAAAAAATATATTTATGAGACACCTTGCTACTTTTATTGTTTTTCTGGTTGTGTTTAGCCAAACTCATCTTTATGCACAACAATTTACCCATCAAGACACCTTGAGAGGCAGTATCACCAAAGAGAGACAATGGTGGGATTTACAACACTATAGCTTAGCTGTAAAAGTTAATGCCGACAAAAAGTTTATACAAGGTTCTAACACCATTAAATATAAAGTGCTTGAACCTAATCAAGTCATGCAAATTGATTTACAAGATCCGTTACGTATTACTAAAATTACTCAAAATGGTGAAAATCTTAATTTTGAAAAAGATGGCTACGCTTATTTTATCACTTTAAGTTTACCACAAAAAAAAGCTCAAATAGAGACTATTACCATTTTTTATGAAGGAACACCAAAAGAAGCTATTAGACCACCTTGGGATGGTGGATTTACTTGGGCAAAAGATCCAAATGGTAAACATTTTATTGCCACCTCCAACCAAGGTATTGGAGCCAGTATTTGGTGGCCATGCAAAGACCATATGTATGACGAACCAGATGAAGGCATCGATATGATGATTACAGCGCCAAAGGGATTAATGGATGTATCTAATGGTCAGTTGATAAAAACAACAGCGCATAAGGATGGCACAAAAACATTTCATTGGCAAGTGGTTAACCCGATTAACAATTATGGTGTTAATATCAATATTGGCGATTACGCAGAATTTGGCGAAATATACAAAGGCGCTTTAGGCGATTTAAAGTGTACTTACTATCCATTAGCTGTCAATTTACAAAAGGCTAAAGAACAATTTAAGCAAGTTCCTAAAATGCTGGAGGCGTTTGAGCATTGGTTTGGCCCTTATCCGTTTTATAGAGATGGTTTTAAGTTAGTTGAAGTACCATACTTGGGTATGGAGCACCAAAGCTCTGTAACTTATGGCAATCAGTATATGAATGGTTATAGAGGTAGAGACTTAAGTGATACAGGTTGGGGATTAAAGTTTGATTTTATCATTATCCACGAAGCGGGTCACGAGTGGTTTGCCAATAGTATTACCAATAAGGATGCTGCCGACATGTGGATTCATGAAGGGTTTACAGCCTATAGTGAATCTTTATATTTAGACTATCATTTTGGTAAACAAGCAGGTAATGAATATACCATTGGCAAAAGAGCAACCATTAGAAATGATCGCCCTATCATAGGTCATTACAACGTAAATCATTCAGGTTCCGGTGATATGTATAACAAAGGTGCTAATATGATTCATACCTATAGGCAGATTATCAATAACGACGATCAATTTCGTAAAATTTTAAGAGGAATGAATAAAGAGTTTTATCATCAAACAGTTACTACAGCTCAAATTGAAAACTATATGAGTGAAGGAGCAGGATTGGATTTAAGTAAGTTTTTCGACCAATATCTTCGTACAGTAAAAATTCCGGTACTAGAGTATAAAATAAATGATAAAACAATTAAATACAGATTTAATAATGTTGTTAAAGGTTTTGAAATTCCGGTAATGGTGTTAGTAAATAACAAACCTAAACGACTCATTGTAAATGAACAATGGCAAGAATTTGGTACTCAAAAAACCTTACCAACTCTTGTAGTAGATCAAAACTATTATATCAATAGTAAAAAGCTTTAATCGTTGAAAGGAATATGCTTGAGAAACAAATAGAATGTTTAACAATAAATACGTTTACTGAACTTACTTTTCAAAATCATATCATTAAATTTGCATTAAAATAGCATTTATGAAAAATACAGCATTATCTCATATCCATGAAAAACTTGGGGCCAAAATGGTGCCTTTTGCAGGTTATAATATGCCTGTTCAATATGAAGGTGTTAATATTGAACATCAAACCGTAAGAGAAGGTGTAGGTGTATTCGATGTATCACATATGGGAGAATTTTTAATTGAAGGTGAACATGCCTTGGCTTTAATTCAAAGAGTTACTTCAAACGATGCTTCAAAGTTAAATGTTGGTGACGCTCAATACAGTTGTATGCCTAATGCCGATGGTGGTATTGTAGATGATTTAATCGTTTATCGTGTAAAAGAACAAACCTACCTACTGGTTGTTAATGCATCGAATATAGAAAAAGATTGGCATTGGATTTCTGATCATAATAGTTATAGTGCCGAAATGCGTAACATTTCTGAGGCTTACTCCTTATTAGCTATTCAAGGTCCTAAAGCCATAGATGCCATGCAAAGTTTAACTTCTGTTGACTTAAGTAGTATTCCTTTTTACAAGTTCAAAGTAGCCGATTTTGCTGGCATTGACCATGTTATTATCTCGGCTACAGGTTATACCGGTAGTGGTGGATTTGAAATTTACTGTAAAAATGAAGAAGTAGAACAAGTTTGGCAAAAGGTTTTTGAAGCTGGTAAACCTTATGGTATTAAGCCAATTGGATTGGCTGCTAGAGACACGCTAAGGTTAGAAATGGGTTATTGCCTTTACGGAAATGATATTGATGATACTACCTCGCCTATAGAAGCTGGATTAGGTTGGATTACCAAATTCAATAAAGAATTTGTAAATCATGAAGCCCTAAAACAACAAAAAGAAGGGGGTGTACAAAAAAAATTAGTAGCTTTTGAGCTTACAGGAAAAGGTATTCCTCGCCAGGGTTATGACATTGTGGATGCACAAGGTGCTAAAATCGGCCAGGTAACTTCCGGCACAATGAGTCCGAGCCTTAAAAAAGGCATTGGTATGGGCTATGTACCTAAAACTACAAGTAAGTCTGGAACAGAAATTTTTGTTCAAGTGCGTAAAAAAGCTATTCCTGCCACGATTGTAAAACTTCCCTTTTACAAAGGGTAATTTATTTTATAAAAACCTTACTTAAAGTAATAAAAAACCAGCCAAATGGCTGGTTTTTTATTACTAAATATATTTCATTATTATTTTTATGGCTGGTCCTAAAGCAATATTACATATCATTATCTTCGCTAAATTACATTTTTAATCCCCGAAATTACTCTTTCAAGATCTACTGTAGTTAAGTTAGAACCGCTAGGTAAGCACAGCCCTTTTTTAAATAGCATTTCTGAGGTACCATTGGTGTAAGAAGGATATTGTTTAAAAATAGGCTGCAGATGCATCGGTTTCCAAAGCGGACGAGATTCTATATGATCTGCTTCTAAAGCCAATCTAATTTTCTCTCTAGTATCAAAACTATCAGTAAGTATGGTTGTAAGCCATCTATTACTATAAAAACCTGTTGGTTCTTCCACGAAAGTGATATTATCAATTGATGCAAGAGCATCTCTATAATAAGTATAATTATTTCTACGTGCTTCTACCCTATCATTTAACACTTCCATTTGTCCGCGACCTATGCCAGCCACAATATTACTCATGCGGTAGTTATAACCAATATGGCTATGTTGGTAATGAGGAGCTTGATCTCTAGCTTGTGTGGCTAAGAAAATAGCATTATCACAATAATTTTTATCATGAGACACCAAAGCTCCACCACCAGATGTGGTAATAATCTTATTACCATTAAAAGAAAACACACCCATAACCCCAAAAGTCCCCATAGCTTTGCCTTTGTAGGTTGCCCCTAAAGCTTCTGCTGCATCTTCAATAACAGGAATTTGATACTGATTGGCTATGTTAATTATTTCATCCATTTTAGATGGCATGCCGTATAGGTGTACCAGTAAGATAGCCTTAGGCTTTTTACCTTTTTTAATTCTATCTTCAATGGCTTCTTCTAATAATTGAGGACACATATTCCAAGTATCTAACTCAGAGTCGACAAATATTGGTGTTGCACCTTGATAACAAATAGGGTTAACTGTAGCCGAAAAAGTAAAGCTTGAAACCAAAACCTCATCACCACGTGTAATGCCTAAATTAATTAAGGCCAAATGTATCGCGGCGGTTCCTGAACTTAAAGCAGAGCAAGCTGTTATTTTGTTATACGTGGAGAGGTCTTGTTCTAAACCATTTACATTTGGGCCTAATGGTGCTACCCAATTGGTTTCAAAGGCTTCTTTAACATACTTCTGCTCTTCTCCAGTTAAATGTGGGGACGATAACCAAATTTTGTTGTTCATTACTAAAATTTATTTCTATTATTATTTTAAATGAAATTCTATGTTATCTCGAACGAATTTGATAGATCTAATGACCTACATCTATCCTACTAATATATAGATTTCTCCATTACGCTTCACTTCAGTCGAAATGACCTAATGTCCATACTTTGTTGTCATCTCGAGTAGAGTCGAGAGACCTAAAAAAAGAATTACCAACTATTGGTATTTAATTTAACTTTTTACAGACTCAAAAAGTAACAAAAAGTCTTTTGCTGTATGAGGAATTTACTGCGTAACAGATTTCTTTAATTCTTCCTGCTCTTATTCTTTACAAGGAACGCAAGTTCTTAATTCTGACATACAACAGGGTATCATAATTATTTTTATATTTTGTTTTATAAAGATTTCTCCGTTACACTGTGCTCCAGTCGAAATGGCTGTAATTGTCATTCATTACGAAATGTAAAGTCTTCTCAAACATTGTCAAGAGATCTAATAATAGGCTACAAAACATCTTCTAAAGATAAAAAATCCCAATTGGAGTTATGTGTATTAATTAACCTCTCTTTCTTAACTCTACTCCACTTTTTTAATTGCTTTTCTCTAGCAATTGCCAAATCTGGTGTTTCACAAACCTCAACGTAGATCAAATATTTAATATGGTACCTTTTAGTAAATAATGACCCTCTTCCTTCTTCATGCTCACTTAGCCTTTTAATTAAATCATTAGTTACACCTATATAGATGGTTGATTTTGCTTATTAGTTAGAACGTATACTTGAAATGAGTTCATAATCTTAAGATTTCTCCATTACGTTTTACTCTAGTCGAAATGACTAAATCATTTGTTATATTGTCATCTCGAGCGAAGTCGAGAGATCTCATATAATTTATTTATATTCATTTTTTCTTGATAAAAAACGAATCAAAAAATCAAAAACAATCCCAGGGAATTGCTGCGCAACAATCGTTCTCATACCTCCATGCTCTTTTTTACTTCGCAAAACGCAATTTCGATATTTCTCGATTTATTCCTTGGATTGTATATCTAAACTCATGAAATTTATTACAATACTTTTATCTATAAAATTCATCTCTTTTTTTCATTAATGATCGAAATAACCTCTAAATTCAAAACTTTACCTCAGTATAATGAGGAAAAGCTGCGAGATACAGGTTCCTTAGAACCGTGAAGTTTTCCGAGTGATTATAAGCTTGCTTATAAATACCTTGGTAAAGAGGTCTTTTCTCCTGCCCTGCCGGCAGGAAGATTTGCTTCTTTTCTTTAGACAAGTAAATAAAAAGAACAATTAACACTTTTAATGTAGATTTTTCCGTTTCACTTCGCTACAGTCGAAATGACATTAACTATAAACATAATTTTACAATACGTTACCAAATATTATTACTGAACAAAGTCATCTCGAGCGAAGTCGAGCGATCTACATATTGTGCAATACTTAACTACTTTGAAAATTTCTCTATTACACTACGCTTCTCACGATAATTATCGGGACGAAATGACAATGATAACTAATCACAATGTAAGTAAATCCTCAATAATTCGTTTTGCAGTACGACCATCCCATAAATGAGGTATATCACCCGCTTTCCAATCACCTTGATGTAATTTCGCCATAAATGGTGCTACATTATCTGGATTAGTTCCTACCAATTCGTTAGTACCAATAGTGATGGTTTCTGGTCGTTCTGTATTGTCTCTTAATGTCATACATGGTACTTTCATCACTGTTGTTTCTTCTGTAATTCCACCAGAATCTGTAACCACGGCAAAAGCATGTTGCACTAAATAATTAAATTCTAAATAACCTAATGGTTCTATCATATGTAAATTAGGCGCCTCAATACCTATACCTTTCAAAATTTTTGCTGTTCTAGGGTGTACTGGAAATACAATAGGCAAACCTTTAGCCCCTTTCACAATCTCATCGATTAATTTTTTTAGCTTGGTTTCTTCATCTACATTGGCCGGTCGATGCAAAGTCATCACAAAATAATTTTTCTCTTTTAAATCGTAAGTCTGCCATGCCTTTGGTGCCGTAAATCTAGATTTATTTTTTAGGAGTGTATCAATCATTGTATTTCCTACATAACGAATTTTACTTTCGGCATGACCTAAGTCTCTCAAGTTCTTGTTGGCAACTTCACTAGTTGTATAAAAAATATCTGTAATACTATCCGTCACCATTCTATTGATTTCTTCTGGCATGGTTAAATCGTTAGAGCGTATACCTCCTTCTACGTGAATCACACCAATATTTAACTTTTTTGCCGCAATACTACAAGCCATGGTTGAGGTAACGTCTCCTACCACCAGACACCAATCTGCTGGCTCTTTTAGCAATAAAGTTTCATACCGTTCCATGATACGTGCAGTTTGTTCTGCCTGAGTACCTGAACCTACTTCTAAGTTCACATCTGGCTCCGGAATACCCAGTTGCTCAAAAAAGTTACCGGACATTTTTTTATCATAATGCTGACCAGTATGAATTAATCTATATTGAATTTGATTGCTAACTGGTTTTAATGCTTCTATAATGGGTGCAATTTTCATAAAATTGGGCCTTGCACCAGCAATAATATCTAGTTTCATAATATATTGTTTCTTTATGTAAGTTATTTTCTATCTTCCTTTAAATTTATTCTTAACCTTATTTTTTAATCCAAACGTAATATTCACTATTATGTTTTAAATTTAAAGGTTTTTAGTTAGCATATTCTTTATAGTCATCTCCTATCGTAGCCTGAAAGATCTATTGGTTTAACACTTACCCTTATAAAGATTTCTCCGTTACGACTAGGCTTCAGTCGAAATGATCATGTTTGCTAATCATTATAAAATTCTAGGTCATCTCGAGCGCAGCTGGGAGGTCTAAAATAATATTACAAACTAATAGTATTTAATTTAACTTTTTGCAGACTCAAAAAGTAACAAAAAAGTCTCTAGCAGTATGAGGAATTTACTGTGTAACAGATTTCTTTAACTCTTCTTGCTCTTTTTCTTTACAAGAAACGCAAGTATAAGTTAGAAATCTTAATTCTAACATACAGCAGGGTTACCATTATTAGTCTTTAAATTATAATCGTTAGAGATTTTTCCATTACACTACCCTTCAGTCGAAATAATCAAAATCTTATTTTTTTAGTCTTAAAATTCTCCCGGGATTACCAACCACAGTAGCACCATCAGGAATATCTCTAAAAACTACAGCACCTGCACCTATCGTGCACCATTTTCCTATTTCAATATTAGGAATAATTACAGCACCAGCTCCCACTTGAGTGCCCTCTCCAACGGATATCCCTCCACAAAGTGTAGCATTCGGAGAAATATGCACATAGTCTTCTAAATTACAATCGTGGTCTACAGTTGCTCCAGTATTGATTATATTGTGCTGCCCTATGGTTACAGCACTATTAATGATAGCACCCGCCATAACCACAGTACCTTTACCTATCGTAACTGTTGGATCAATAATAGATTTTGGGTGTATTAGTGAAGCGTATTGTAATGATAATGAAGCTACTAATTTTTTACGGATATCATTATTTCCTACAGAAATAATCCATTGGCCTTTATTAAAATTGACAGCGCTTGGCTGATGTACTCGATAATTTAATAAGTTATTTATTTTAGGATTATCATCTACTATCAAGTTAATAATCGCATCATTCTGTTTGCATACGTCGATGATTACCTTGGCATGACCACTAGCTCCATATAGGTTTATTAAATTATCACTCATTTACATACTATTAATTATTAATACTTTGCCCCCTTACACTATCCTTCTATAGATTATTAACTTTTCAATGGCTATAGTTTACCCCCTTATTTTTGAACAAACAGTAATATTTTGAAAACCAAAATTATTCCAAACGTAGTTAAAAATCTGCATTACCCGGCATTAAGATTTTTCGACGTTGCTCGAAATGACACTATAACATATTGAAATCTTCTTACCCCTGTCATCTCGACCTTGTGGAGAGATCTCTGCTCAAAACCTTAAACTAGATTTCTCAGCTTCGCTATACTTCTACCGATAACTATCAGGACAAAATGACAAAGATTTTTCATTATTTTATGTGTTAAATCTAACGGTAGATACCTATGACTTTTGACTAAAGACTAATTACAACTTATTCATTTCCTGTAAAAGGGCTCATTGTTGCCTGTCCTTCTGCGCTTATTCCTTCTGTTTTGAATACTTTAACGATAGTTTTTAGTATAATTCTAAGATCGAGTTTCAAACTTATATGATCAACATACCAAACATCAAATTCAAATTTTTCTTTCCAACCTACGGTATTACGCCCATTAACCTGAGCCCAACCCGTAATACCCGGCCTGACCTCATGACGCCTTTTTTGAAAATCGTTATACAATGGTATATATTGTACCAATAGTGGTCTAGGGCCAATTAAGCTCATATCCCCTTTAATAACATTGAGTAATTGTGGTATTTCATCTAAAGATAATTTCCTTACCCATTGTCCTACTTTAGTCAATCTATCTTTATCAGGTAATAACTCACCATTACTATCCCTTGCATCTGTCATGGTTTTAAATTTAACAATTTTAAAAATACGCTCATTTCTACCAGGCCTTTTTTGGAAAAAGAAAGGGGTTCCTCTATTAGCGATTGTTAATAAAACCATTACAACAATAAATACAGGACTAAAAACTAAAAAACCAGCCAATGCTAAAACAAAGTCAAAGGTTCTTTTAAATGTACTTTTATACATGCAATAAAGAAGTCATTTTATCGAGATATTCTTTGGCCAAAATTGTTCTATCAAAATGTGTTTTTGCAAAATGATACCCATTATTTCCAAGTTTTGCCAAATCGCTTTGTTGAGCCATTGCTTTTTTAACCCCACTAACAATTGACATCGTATTTTCAGGCTCTACATAAAATCCGCAGTTAGCCTCTTCTATTAACTCCCTTGAAACACCATCTATGGCCAATAAAATAGGTTTTTTACAAGACATATAATCAAACGTTTTGTTAGAGTAAATAGTTTTAAAAGTATCTACCTTTTTAAGTACAGAAGCGCCCATATCACTAGCTAAAATATATTCAAAAACTTCTGTTTTCGGTACTGGATCAACAAACTTAACGTTAGTAAGTTGTCTACTTTTAACCTCATTTTTAAGCATTTCTTTTTGCATACCAGCACCAATTAATTGAATCAGTACATTAGTGTTTTGTAATTGTTCTGCGGCATCTACTAATTGGATTAAATGATTGGCAACTCCATGAGCCCCAACATAAGTAATTACAAATTTATGTTCTAAACCGTGTTCTTTTCTAAATCGCACCTCATTAAAAGATCCCCCTAAGGCCTCCGCCAAACTAAAATCGGCGGCGTTGGGAATAAAAATTATTTTTTCTTTGGGTACATTTTTATCTTGAATCAATTTATCTCTAAACGCAGGTGTTAGCACATTAATTAATTTGGCCTTTTTATAAATAAATGATTCAAACCAATAAGCAAATTTAATGATCGTTTTATTAGTCAAAACACCCGTATCAATAGCAGACTCTGGCCATAGGTCTCTTATCTCAAAAATTAATGGTATTCTTTTCAACCTAGATAACACATAAGCTGTTATACCTACAAATAGAGGTGGTGAAGTAACCAAAATAACATCATACTTTTCTTTTGTTTTAAATAATCCTGCCCAAATTGATGAAAATACAAATGAAAAATAGGCCCATAATCGCCCTAAAAAGTTTACATTATAAGCTTCGGAAACATGGCAACGGATAACATCAACATTTGGATAAAAATTTAAATCTTTATAAAAATATTTTCCTTTGTATTTCTCTGCTTTTTTCCCTGTGTTATAGTGAACCATACCAGCTAAAACTGTCACCTCATGTCCCTCTTGAGCCCAAATTTGTGACATTTCATTAAAACGAGAACCTCCACCATCTCCTTTCTCTAAAAAATATTGATGTATTAATAATATCTTCATGCCTGTATATCTATCCTTGTAAATAATTTTGAAGTTCTAGTTTTATACTGAAAATGATATGATAGTTCTTTTATACCATAATAGTTAGAAACGTAGGCTTTATCCACCATTGGTTTAAGTTCAACGCCACAATCATCTATAACGGTAAATTCTATTTTTTCTAAAAACTTTGGGTTTATATGCCAATGTTGTATCAACTCATCTTTTACATCTTTATTGGAAATTACATCCTCAACCTCCCATACCAATACGTCCTTCTTTTTAGTTACCTGTCTTTGATGAACAATATTATTACTCATATTTTTGTATGCTTGAATTTGTCCATTAAATAGAAATTTATTATTCTGTTTAATCAATGTAGCAGTAGCTTTTTTTACCCAGTAAAACCAGATAAATCTTCCACCCTTTAGCATCTGATTTTCCCCATTCAAAGTTATGGTATTATGTCCCTTTGTACCCATAAAAAAATCTATATTTTTATCGGTAGTATTATATTTGTAGGAACCAGTATCCCAAATATAATTTTCTCCATTTACCCAAATATCTATATGTAAATTATCTGCTTGAGCTGGTCTATCTTTATAGGCTCCACACCTTATTAAGGTTTTAGTGTTACCGTCATGAAATAAATAATAACCACCATCTGAATAAGTGCTTAAATCTTTCTTTACTACTGATTTAAACTGGATTTGTTTAATACCATACCACCCAAAACTGTTAGTATTATAGGCTATTTCTCCTTTGACTACAGCTCTTAAATCATCTAACTGCGATTTATAATCTCTAAAATCATCCTCCGATAATTTAAAAAATAGAGCACCATCATTAGAGCCATAATTTGGTAACCATCCATTATCACAATTTACACATTGGTCTAAAAAATCTAATGAACCTATTGCTTTTTTATAAACCACATCATGTAATTGTTGTCGATTCAGTTCGCTTAATCTTATTCCCCAAGTTAAAAGTTGTATAACAACCCTATGGTAATTCATAGAGTATTGCAAAAAAGTACCATCTTCATAAACCTGGTAGGCAATTTCTTCTTCAAACCACTTCTTCCCTTTTTTACTCCAATCTTTTGTTTCCTTAATAAAAGGAAATAAAAAATGCGATACGTACAACATTAAAGTCTCTGTGATTGCATGATTATTTCTTACTGCAATTCTAGAGAATTGGATATTATGGCGTACATGATGCAGCTGCCAATAAATACTATTAATAATGTCTGAAAATCTGCTTTCTGTAAGAGACTTTGAGCTTTTGTAAAAATAAAGAGCAAACGTCCAATTTAATATCCTTAAGCTGATCTCTTGACTACATTTATAATTAGGTCCTTGATTAATTGGGTTTTTAATTATAAAATCCTCTATTTCTTTAAATACTAAAGCAGAATTATCTTGATTAAAATGATAATCGTAGCGAATGATATCATACAAAAAAGAAAATCTTGATTTTTCCCAAACATACTTAATATCCCCAGCTTCCTTCGCTAGGTCTTGTATTGCTGTAAAATGTTTCGAAATATCATACTGGTAACCCGTTTCAGGGTTTGTCATCCAATCGTAAGAATGCCCTAGGTTGAACTTGGTCTTGCCAAAAAAAGTATAAATGCCATTATTGATATCTCTAAAATGGTTTTCTAATTTTTGACTTTTACATTTCTTTAATTCAATATCCTCTCTATTTTTAAAAAAGAAAACTGGTGTATTTTTTTTCCACTCCTCTAAACTTATAAATGTTTTAAATTTTGGATTTGTAGTAAACTTTCTCTTTAACCAACCGGATTTAGTCTGAAAAACATAAAACACTCGGAAAACGACATAGCGTATCCCCATGTTTTTTAGAAAATCTATATATAATTTTAGTTTGTTCAATGTTTGTTAATAAACCTCTCCGTCACTCTGTGACACCTCTCCTAAATAAGGAGAGGA
>JAUIJW010000034.1 GCA_030431085.1 Bacteroidia bacterium | reverse complement strand
GAGGTGTTTTTAAAATCACTGAAGGGTTTGTAGAGAAATTTGGTAAACAACGGGTAAGAAACACGCCTATTTGCGAATCTTCGATCATCGAGGCGGCATATGGACTATCGGTAGCAAAGATTAAGAGTGTGGTTGAGCTACAGTTTTCAGATTTTATTACCTCAGGGTTTAACCCAGTAGTTAACTTATTAGCAAAGTCTTTTTATCGCTGGGGCCAAAATGCAGATATAGTTTTAAGAATGCCTTGTGGAGCTGGAGTAGGCGCAGGGCCATTTCATAGTCAAACCAATGAGGCCTGGTTTACTAAAACACCAGGACTCAAAGTAGCTTATCCTGCGTTTCCAGAAGATGCTAAAGGACTTTTACTAGAGGCAATTGAAGATCCAAACCCAGTTTTATTTTTTGAGCATAAGTTGCTATACCGAAGTGTTCGCCAAGATGTATCTAGTAATGCCTATACCTTACCATTGGGCAAAGCAAATTTAATTCATAAGGGCAACCAAGTTACCATTGTTACTTATGGCTTAGGCGTGCATTGGGCCATTGAGACTTTGAATGAAATAGATGTAGAAGCCGATTTGATTGATCTAAGAACATTACAACCTTTAGACGATACTTGTATAATACAGTCTGTAAAGAAAACAGGAAAAGCAATTATTTTGCAAGAAGATACTATTTTCGGTGGTTTAGCCTCAGAAATTTCCTCTATCATTATGGAAAATTGTTTTGAACACTTAGATGCTCCTGTTTATCGTGTAGGATCCATAAATACACCAATACCCTTTGCAAAAAACCTTGAAGAAGGCTATTTACCAAAACTAAAATTTAAAGATCAATTACTACAATTATTAGAATATTAGTTTTATTACAATACAGCAATAATCCTTGTCTTATATTGCATTTATTTTTATTAACTTTGATTATTCATTAACAAATTAAACCCTAAATAATGAAAAAAGTATTACTATTATTATTAGCAGCTTTTATTGTATCCTGCTCAACTAGCAAATCAACCACAAACAAACCCAGTAAAAAAACATTAAAAGGAACATGGGAAGTAACGGCTATCAGATTTGTAGGGGATGAAGGGCTTTATAAGGCTAAATTATTTGACTTCGCAGATTCACCCTGCTTTAAAGGAAGCTCATGGGTGTTTATCCCGAATAACGGCTCCGGAAAATTCACAACCATAACTGGCCCTTCACAATGTGATGGTAAGGACGCTCGCATACACTGGTCGTTTTATGAACCCGGCGATGGTACATACCAATTCCAATTTAAATATGTTAATGAAAAAAACAAGCCAATAGACCCAGCCAATCGTGGGTATAGAGCAAGAATTGACGATTTAAATGCAACTCAAATGATTATGAGAGTGGGAGTAACTTATGAAGGAAACCCGTTTGATGTCGTAATGACATTTAGTAAAAAATCTGATGACATAACCTTATAAAAATTACAATGAAAAAAATATTAAACATTACATTATCTTTAGCTATTATTTTCTCAATAGCTACAGGATGCCAAGCTATTAAAAATTCAAATAAAACTCAACGTGGAGCTGCTATTGGTGTTGCCGCAGGTGCAATTGCTGGTGGACTCATTGGTGGTGATATTGGAGGTGCCTTAATTGGAGCGGCCATTGGTGGAGCAGCTGGTGGACTCATTGGTCACCAAATGGATAAACAAGCAGACAAGATTGAGCAAGCTGTACCTGGTGCCGAAGTTAAACGTGTAGGTGAAGGACTGCATATTATTTTTGATGATAAAAGTGGTGTGAATTTTGATTTTGACAGTGCCGAATTAACTGATGAAGCAAAGAAAAACTTAGACGCTGTGGCGGAAGTGTTTATAGAATTTCCAGATACAGATTTAATGATTGAAGGATATACAGATTCGGTAGGAAGTGAAGAATATAACCTAAAACTATCAGAGAGAAGGGCTAAATCAGTTGCAGATTACCTCGAAAATAAAGGAGTGCTTCCAAAAAGATTTTCAAGCATTAAAGGTTATGGAGAAGCTAGTCCAAGATTTGATAATGCTACTAAAGATGGGCAGGCTAAAAATAGAAGAGTTGAAATTGGCGTATCGGCTAATGAACAAATGATAGAAGACGCAAAAGCACAAGCCAACTAACCAAATGTTGTTTTTGTAAAAGCCGAGTAAAACTCGGCTTTTTTTTTATTTTATTAAACCTTTGGTCTTTTTTTTGTTAAATAATTTATAAAATAAGTGTTGGTTTTTATAATTCATGAAAAAGGCTTTAATTTTTTATATCTTTGATATTATCGATTTTCTTCATTTTCTAACTAAATAAATTACTTATGTCTCAATTTAATATAAATGTTAATGGTAAATTATATACTGTTGATGTAGATAATGATACCCCTATTTTATGGGTATTAAGAGATCATTTAAACTTGGTGGGCACCAAGTTTGGATGTGGAATAGGGCAATGCGGGGCTTGTACCATCCACTTAAATGGGAGTGCCGCAAGAGGCTGTTTGACTAAAATATCCGACGTTCATGATAAAAAAATAACCACAATTGAGGGGCTATCTGAAGATGGATCACACCCTGTACAATTGGCTTGGAAAGAAATTGACGTACCACAATGTGGCTATTGTCAGGCAGGACAAATCATGACTGCCTCTGCATTTTTAGAGCAAAACACCAATCCTTCTACAGAGGAGATTAGGGAGGCTATGCACGGTAATATTTGTAGGTGTGCATCCTACAACCGAATCGAGAAAGCAGTGGTTACTGCAGCTAAGAACTCTTAATTTATTGCGTCATGAAAACAAACTCAACAACAGTAGATAGAAGGTCATTTTTAAAAATATCAAGTTTAACTACTGGAGGCATCTTAATTGGATTTAATTTATTCAATGCATGTAAGCCTGAGGTAAAACCTCCAGTAGATATAAGTAAATTAAATTTTAAAGACTTTAACGGTTTTATAAAAATAGCAGAAAATGGTATGGTTACCATATTTTCTCCAAATCCAGAAATTGGTCAGGGTGTCAAAACCTCAATGCCGATGCTAATAGCAGAAGAATTAGATGTACTATGGGAAAATGTACATGTACAGCAAGCCAATCTTGATGTAGAAAAGTACCAAGGACAAATGGCAGGAGGAAGCCAGTCTATTAGAAGAAATTGGGATCCGTTGAGGCAAACAGGCGCTGCTGCTAGACAAATGTTGATCAATGCTGCGGCAGCTCGATGGTCTGTTGATGCTGCGACTTGTAGTACCAAAGATGGGTATGTGATTAATGCCAATGGAGATAAGCTCGGGTATGGAGAATTGGTAGAGGATGCTGCAAAACTAGAAGTGCCAAAAGATGTTAAAGTTAAAGACCCTAAAGACTTTACTATTATAGGTCAAGAGGTTAGAAATGTAGATATTGATAAAATTACTACAGGAAAACCACTCTTCGGATTAGATTATAAAGTAGAAGGTATGGTATATGCATCAGTAATAAGAGCTTCCGCTTTTGGACAAAAATTAGCTTCTTATGATGCAACTGAAGCTAAAGCATTGTCAGGAGTTATTGATGTGATAACGATAGGAGATAAAATGCGCCATTTCTTTGAGAACAAACATAATAGTTGGACCGCACAGATTAATAGTAATGATAAAATTGTAATCATTGCTAAAAGTACTTGGGATGCTATAAAAGGTAAGAATGCAGTAAAAGTAAAGTGGGAAGAAGAGTCTACTTTAGAGAGTACAGAAATACATGATCAAAAACTTTTGAATTTACTTAATGGCAAAGAATTCAACACCATGAGATCAGATGGCAATATTAAAAAAGCATTTGCCGAAGCAGATCAGGTATTAGAGCGCACCTACGAATCTCCTTTTTTACCGCACAATTGTATGGAACCTATGAATTTCTTTGCCAATGTAACTCCAGAAAAAGTGCATTTAGCAGGTCCGGTGCAAACCCCGGAGGAGGCTGCTAAAGTAGTTTCTAAAATGTTAGATAGACCCTTGGAAGAAGTGCATGTAGAAATGACTAGAATGGGTGGCGGATTTGGTAGAAGATTATATGGTGATTTTGTTTTTGAGGCTGCTGAAATTTCAAATGCGATTCAAAAACCTGTTAAAATGATATCTACTAGGGAAGATGATATGACAACTGGAGTTTACAGACCTGCAATAAAATATAGAATTGCTGCGTCCATTAAAGATGGAAAGCTTACAGGCTATCATCTTAAAGAAGCTGCCATCAACGGTAACATGTATGGTTTAATTCCTAATTTTTTTCCAGCTGGGGCACTAGAAAATTATCAAGTAGATGTTGCTAATTATAAAAGTAATATTACTACCGGGGCCTGGAGAGCACCATACACCAATTTCTTGTCGTTTGCTGAACAAAGCTTTTTTGATGAATTGGCAGAAGTTATAGGCGTAGATAGGGTACAATTGCGATTGGATTTGTTGCAAAATGTTAAAGGAACTACGGATGAGAAAATTCAATATTCTGCAGAAAGAATGGAAAAAGTAATCCACAAGGTAGTAGAAAAATCAAATTGGGGCCATGTTCCAGAAGGGGTGTATCAAGGATTTTCTGCCTATTATTGCCACAATACACATGTAGCTGAAGTTGCAGATGTAGTCTTAGAAAACGGCCTTCCCATTGTAAAAAAGGTTACCTGTGTGCTAGATTGCGGTATTGTAGTAAATCCGCTTGGAGCAAAGAACCAGGTAGAAGGTGGGGTAATAGATGGTATAGGACATGCTATGTATGGTAATTTTACCTTTGACAAGGGAAAACCATCTTCTGTAAATTTTGATACATACAGAATGATGAGAATGCAAGAAACACCAATAGTAGATACCTATTTTATAGAAAATAACATTGCTCCAACTGGGCTAGGAGAGCCCGCACTTCCTCCTGCTGGAGCAGCAGTTGCCAATGCTATTAAAGCAGCTACGGGCGTGCGTTTATTAAAGCAACCTTTTGTAGAGAATAAGGAGTTTTTTAGCTTAACTTAATCAAGGGGCAGTATTTTATTATGACACATGAGTTCAAAAAAATAATGCAGTCCTTTCAAAAGGCGCAACAAATTGGTTTAAAATCAGTGATTGCTACAGTAGTAGCTTTAGAAGGTTCGTCATACAGGCAACCTGGGGTAAGGATGTTGATTACAGAAAATGGTCAAATGACTGGTGCCGTTAGTGGTGGTTGTGTAGAAAAGGAAATCTTGAAACAATCATATAGTGTATTTCAATCGAATACACCTAAAATAATGACCTATGATGGTAGATTTAGATTGGGCTGTGAAGGAATTTTATACATTTTAATCGAACCATTTTCACCCTCAAAAACATTTATACAAAGATTTGAAAAATGTATACAGCAAAGAAAAAGTTTTAAAATTACAAGCTATTTTAAAAAGGAGGTAAATATAAGTCTAGGTTGGGGTTCAGAAATTAGTTTTGGCTCTAATACTTGCTTGACTTTTAATCAAAATAGTATAGCGGCATTTGTATCAAATGATAATGGAGAGTTATTGTCGTTTACACAAAAATTAAAACCTTCATTTAAATTGGTAATTATAGGAGGGGAGCATGATGCTGTACAATTATGTGCTTATGCTGCTTTTTTGGGGTGGGATGTAGAAGTGATTTTATCGCCTTCAGACCCACAAAAAATTAATGATTTTCCAGGTGCCCAAAAATTGTCACATATTTTACCTGAGAACTTAGATATAGCAAGCTACAATCAAAAACAAATAGCTATTGTTTTGATGACACATAGTTATGTTAAAGATTTAAAGTATTTAATTCAGTTAAAGAGTATAAACATTTCTTATTTAGGAATGTTAGGCCCTAAAAAAAGAAGAGATAAGATTCTAAATGAATTAGTAGAACACGTAAAAGTAGAAGATGTTTTTTTTGAAAACATCTACGGTCCGGCAGGCTTAAATTTAGGGGCAGAAACCCCTCAAGAAATAGCTTTATCTATATGTTCAGAAATCTTGGCTGTGTTCCGAAGTTCTGACACGACCTCATTAAGAATGAAAGCGGGTAAAATACATGATAAGGAATAATATTTAGAGGTGAGCAAGTCGGGTAAAAATATTGCGATGCTTATTTTGGCTGCTGGTGCTTCTAGCAGAATGAAAGAATGTAAGCCATTATTACCTTGGGAAGGCGTGACCCTTGTAGAACATGCTATACAACAAGGTTTAACTACAGAAGAAAAACTAGATATATATGTGGTTTTAGGCCATCAATACGAAGAAATTAAAAAAAAAATTGATCATACGCCATGTTTCATAATTAACCATACAGGTTGGAAAAAAGGTGTTGGAACATCAATTTCGTATGGGGTTAAAAGCATTATCAAAAATAACCCAAAAACAGAAGCTATATTAATTACATTGATTGATCAACCACTCATTAAGGTAGAATATTACAATAGGTTGGTTGATAATTTTTTTAAATTTAATCAAATAGTTTGTACTTCTTATGTAGAGAGTATTGGTATTCCATCAATTTTTCCAAAAAAATATTTTAATGAGCTGATACAATTAAATAGAGATGTAGGCGCAAAAAAAATACTCAATAAGCATCAAACAGTTATTTTAACCCATAGTTTTGCAGAAGTCTTAAAGGATTTGGATACCCCAGAAATGTACGAAGAAATTTATCGAAAATATGGCGCCTGAGTACTCTCTAGATGTAATACAGTGGTTTTTTGCTTTTCTGGCTGCCTTTACACTAGGTATGGGTAAAGCAGGTATTAAGGGTCTAGGACCAATTATTGTTACACTTATGGCTTTAGTGTTTGGCGGGAAAGCCTCTACTGGAGTATTAATTCCTCTTATGATTTTAGCCGATATTTTCGCCGTAATTTATTACAATAGATATACAGAATGGCACTATTTAAAGCGCTTTTTACCCATGATGCTAATTGGTGTATTATTAGGCGTTTGGTGGGGTGATAATGTCTCAGAAGTATTCTTTAAACAACTAATGGCCTTTTTTATATTGCTTACTGTGGTAATTATGGTGTGGATGGAAAAAAGACAAAGTATCAAAATTCCTAAACATTGGACTTTTGCAACGGGTATGGGGCTTATTTCTGGTATAACTTCAATGATTGGTAACTTGGCCGGATCATTTGCAAATATTTATTTTTTAGCCATGCGATTACCTAAAAATGCGTTTATCGGCACAGCGGCTTGGCTATTTTTTATAATTAATGTATTTAAATTACCTTTTCATATTTTTGTTTGGAAAACGGTAAGTATCCAAACCTTATGGATTAATTTATATTTAATACCTGCTATTTTAATCGGCTTTTTTGTTGGTGTTAAAATTACTAGTGTCATAAAAAACGAAACCTACCGTAAATTCATATTGTTTGTCACCGCCATTGGTGCATTATTAATATTAATCAATTAACATGAAATATTTATTTTTAACCTTAGCCTGCTTAATGGTAGTAAGCTGCTCAAACCAATCAACAAAGTCTATGCAAAAACAAGGAGATTTCGCTCATATCGTTTACTTCTGGTTGACGACACCAAATAGTCAAGAAGATCGTAAAGCTTTTGAAACATCTTTAATCAATTTTATTAATCACTCTAAGTATATAAAAACAAAACACGTAGGCGTTCCTGCCAATACCAATCGACCCGTTATAGATCGTAGTTATAGCTATTGTTTAAGTTTAACTTTTGCCAACAAAGCAGACCAAGACCTTTATCAAGAAGAGGATGTTCATTTGCAATTTATTAAAGAATCTTCTCATTTATGGGAAAAAGTTATTGTGTATGACTCTGAGAATATTTTAAAGGATTAGAATATTATTTAATCGTACAACCGATAAAAAGTAATGAATGAATAATTATTATTTTTAATGGAATGACTATCTTAGCTATTGATAATTCCTAATAAATTTACCCGTAAATGAAAACCATTTTATTACCTACAGATTTTTCAGAAAATTCATGGAAAGCTATTAACTATGCCTTGCAACTTTTTAAAGACGACGATTGCAAGTTCTACGTTATGCATGCTCTTGACCCACAAGTTTCTCCACCATCTGCAGGAATTACATCTAAACGTGCAGCACAAGTAATTCAAGATTCGCGTACTAAAGACTCTAAAGCACAATTAGTAGAATTATCGTCTAAAATTGATAACTTGATCAATAAAGATAAACATAGCTTTGAAACTATATTGGTAAGTGATTATTTTTATAACGCCGTTAAAAATGTTGTAGATACTAAGAATATTGAATTGGTGGTGATAGGTACCAAAGGTGCTACAGGGCTTAAAAAAATGACTTTAGGTAGTAACACGTCTAATTTAATTGATAAATTAGATTGCCCTATAATCGCCGTACCAGAATCTGCAACTTCTGCTGAACTGCATGAAATTGGTTTCGCTTCTGATTTTACGATCGACCATTATGGTGATGGTCTACAGTTATTGAAGGAGTTGGCTAGCGCTAATAATTCTAAAATATCTGTGGTAACAATTAACAATTCCAGTGATGAGATTAGTACGGGGCCCAATAGATTAATACTAGCATCTTGTTTAAATCCATTAGAAACTGAATATTACACATTAACTGATATTCCAATTGATATTGGTATTAGCGCATTTAGCGAAAGTAGAAAATTAGATATGTTGGTATTAATTACTAAAAAACGTAGTTTTTTCGATAGTCTATTCAGCAAAAGTTTTAGTAAATCAGTAAGTCATAATCTTAAAGTACCTATTTTAATATTTGATCAAAGTACGTTTTAATATTCTATAATTTAGCGAGAGTGCATTGGCTTATTATGAGGTGTTGATTTTAATAAATAAATTAAGATCATGATCGAAATTCCTCCGCAAATAGCAAAACCAATGAATAGAGGTAGAGCCGTATCGCGAACATAGCTACCAATAAATGAGCTAATAGGCACAGCCATAATGGTTGACACAAATCCGGTTAAAGCAGCTGCATTACCAGCTATATGACCAACAGGCTCCATAGCTAAAGCTCTTAAATTTCCGAAAAGGAAACCTATTGCGAAAAACTGTAAAAAGAAAAAAAATAAAATAACTTCTATATCAGGATTTACAGCTGAATTGAAAAAAATAATGACATAAACTAGAGAAAATAAAAAGAAGGCAACCAAGGCCATATTAACTAAATTATTCATTCCTAAGCGCAGCACTAAAGTACCGTTTAAAAATGTAGCAGCACCAATAGCTACAGCCAACCCTGCAAAAATATAAGGAAACTGCTCATCTAGATGGTATTGATCATAAAATATTTGATGAGAAGCACTTAAGTATACCATAAATGAACCCGTAATAAAGCCAGAAATAAGGGTATAGCCAATAGTGTTTTTGTATTGAATAAGTTCTCTAAAACCATCTAATAGTAAATTTTTAGAAAATTGTATTCGATTCTCTGGCCTTAAAGTTTCCGGCTGTTTTTTAAAAAACCAAAAAGATACTAAAATGGCAAATATTATTTGAGCATAAAAGATAGCCTGCCAGTTGTAATGCACCAATATAAACTGACCAAATGCTGGTGCCACCATAGGTACAAGAATAAATACTACGGTGATAAAAGACATAATTCTGGCCATATAGTCACCGTCAAATTTATCGCGTATCATTGAAATGGCTATAGTTCTAGGGGACGATAGTCCAACACCTTGCAGAAACCTACCTAAAAGCATTAATTCATAAGATTTAGAAAAGATACAAAGTAAACTAGCCAATATAAATAAGGCAAAACCGAAAAACACAATTGGTCGTCGCCCAAAACTATCAGAGAGCGGACCGAATACAAGCGGACCAATACCAAGCCCTAGAAAAATCATCAATATCAGCATTTGGTTTTGACTAGGATCTGAAGTCCCAATATCTCGACCAATGATATGGAGTGCGGGCAATAACGCATCTAATGCTATAGCTACAATAGACATTAAAGCCGCTGTAAGAATGATAAATTCAAAATGTACAAATCTACTTTTTTGCATAGCGCAGTCTGTACTAAAAATACCTATTTAACATAATATAAATTATAGTACAAATTGTTGATGTAGCAAATTGGTGTATATAGCTTTGCTATTTTAGCATAATTGTAGATATAGTGCCTTTTAGGTCTATATCGTCAACAATTATGTAAAAACCAATTTGCGATGTAGTTTTCATTAATTCGTAAGCTATAATTCTATATTATGTAAAATATCCCAGAAACTGCTGTAATTCTTTTTAATATTTGGTACTTTGGATCATTAAAATTTCAAATACGCGATTCTCACGGATTATGTTTTTAGATTTATAAGGAAAGTCATTTACTCAAGAGTTTATTATTTTAAATTTTTGTATTCGTGAATGTGTACACACATTTGTAGCTATGATGATCTTATGTAAAATTACCGTTGTAAAATTACCGTTGATAAGACTTTTATAATGTAGCCAGAAGCAGTATCGTACGACCCCACCTCTGTGTTATGAATCACTAAATACATATTTTCCTAAAAATTTATTTAAATAAAATATCTATCCTTATAAGTGACGACTAATGCAATAAAACTTATGATCACTGTAGATAGTAGAAAATCCTAAGTAAAAAAATAAAATACAACAAATACTACATTAAAATACCCTTTATAGGTTCAATATTTGGTGGTAGATTAGTTTCACCTAACATCTCTCTCAGATCAATTTCTGCAGAACGGCATAAAGCTAACATTGGAATATCGTTAACCATGCCTTCAAATGGGTTTTCTGAATAATCTGCCACAAGCTCCATACAAATGTATATCCATCCAACCAATGCTATAATGGGAATAGATAACCACTGAGCCCATCCATCTGTCTTGAACATTTCTGGGATTAAAGTAAACGGTAATAATACTATAAAAATACCCACAAAATAACGCCCCATATTGGCATATTGTCTTGGTAATGGAAACTTTTTGATACGCTCATTCTTTCCTTGTAAGTTATAAAAATTACGTAGTATATTTTCCATTTCCATATGTCTAAAATCATCAATAAGATCGTGTTCTCTGAGTTGTTTTAAGTCTCTTGATTGCTCATTAATAATTTGTGTTGCCGTATTTACATTGTTCACTAAGCGGTCATGTTCATCGTGAGGTAAAAACTGCTTTAGCTCAATACGTGTTATTTCATCATCAATTAATCCTACCCCAAATTTTCTTTGGTAAAATCTTGCAGTTCTACCTACATGCCCACCTTGACCAGCATGCTCCCAAGTCGTTGTTACTAATAATTGGCTTCTATGCGAATAGAGCCAAGCGATATGTCTATATATTAACCTCTTCTTAATATCTTGAAGTTCAGAATCACTGAGTTTGTCAGCAGTAAATAAATTACTAATATAACCATCAACCATCATACCCCAAGTACGGCTATCATTAACAATGCCGCCCCAAGTTTTGCGTGCTTCCCACATGCGATCATAGGATTGGTTATTTTTAAAACCCACATAGAACGCAACAGCGGTACCGATAACAGATACAGGTACCCATGGAATTCTTAGCGTAATTATATTAAAATAATATAACAGAGCAGCGCCAGTAGCAAAGAGAGATAACCAAAGAAAATGAATGCCAGTCCATGTTATTAAGGATTTTAACTTAATGTTTCTTGCTATAATCATAATTCATTATAAATAAACGATTACCTTGTTTTGGTAATCGCGCAAATATAATTAATTATTCAAACCCTGCTAACTAAATACTTTAAGGAATCTATTGGCTAATATACGGTAGTCATCTATTCGTTGAAATGTACTAGTCATCTAAATATATTTTATGTGTCCAATCCCAAGTTTTTCCTGGAAGCCTTGAAGCCAAGATTAACTGATTTACCTCAAATTGTTGAAAATAATTTTGCTGGTTAAACAAATTCAAACCCCGATACAAAATGTTCTTATCCTTTGTTTTAAAAATTGTGATATGCGGTGTACTTGTTACTTTCAAACTTTTTTTCTTACGATGTAGATCTCGCACCCAAATTATTTTAAGTAGAGTGATTAAATTATTAATTTCAACAGATTGGCCGATCTTTAAATAGAATAAGTATACGTGCTTGTCGAATACATCAAACCCATTTACATTTAGCCTAAATTTACCAATGTTGGCCAATGGATGAAGTGCTTTTAGCAAAAGACCTTGGTACTCTGGATACATTTCAAATGTAGCTACTGTAACATGTGGTATAGATCTAGATAACTGTTGAGCGCCATAAATTTGAATGGTCTCACTTTTAACACCAACTATTTTATCAAATACTGGTTTGGGTGGTATAATTCTTAAACTATATATTCTGCTTGTGTTGTATTCAAAAAAGCCTTCAAACACTTTAGACACTCTACCCTTTTAAAGAATTCATATCAATTACAAAACGGTACTTTACATCACTTTTAAGCATTCGTTCATACGCAGTGTTAATGTTTTGCATATTGATTATTTCTATATCTGAAGTAATATTATGTTCACCACAAAAATCTAATAACTCTTGTGTTTCGGCAATACCTCCAATTAAAGAACCCGCCACTGCCTTGCGCCCCATAATCATAGGGACTGTAACTAACATTGGGTCTAAAGGGCCTAGATACCCTACCACGACTAGCGTGCCATTGGTACTTAATGTATTGATGTAAGGATTTAAATCATGGGCATAAGGCACAGTATCAATAATTATATCAAATTGCCCCATCGCTTGTTCCATTTGAGCAGTATCCGTAGAAATAATAACTTGATCTGCTCCCAATTGCTTGGCATCTTCAATTTTATTTGTTGATCTAGAAAATAATGAAACGTGAGCACCTAAGGCATGTGCAAGTTTAATGGCCATATGCCCTAAACCGCCTAAACCAACTATGGCAACTTTACTATCTTTGTCTACTTTCCAATGTCTTAAAGGAGACCAAGTCGTGATACCTGCGCATAGTACTGGGGCAATTCCAGCTAAATCTAAGTTATCTGGTACGCGTAACACATATGCTTCATCAACTACAATAGTTTCAGCATATCCTCCATGTGTAGGAGTGTTTAAATGTTTATCGAAACCACCATAGGTACCCACCCACTCTGGGCAATATTGTTCTAAATCATTCTTACAATTGTTACAAGATCTGCATGAATCTACCAAACAACCAACCGCTACTATATCTCCAACTTTATATTTGGAAACTTCGGTGCCAATTTGAGTGACTTTACCCACAATTTCATGTCCTGGAACTACTGGGTACTGGGTCATTCCCCAATCGTTTCGAGCAAAATGTAAATCAGAATGGCAAACGCCGCAATATAAAATATCTATTTCAACATCTGTGGGTGTAACTTCTCTTCTTTGAATAGTAAGTGGCTTCAAGTTGGCTTCTGGAGAATCTGTTCCGTAAGCTGAAATTTGCTTTGTTATCATGGCTAATGGATTGGTTTAAGTTAAAATAAGTGACTGATTAATACTAATCTTTAACATTATGTCAAGACACCTTTATAATATACAAAATTTATACAAGCGCATTGTAAAAATGGAGCTCATATTTATAAAGTCAGAGAATTAATTAATACATTTGAAAGTATTCAACTTTAAATTATGTAACAATGGCACGACAAATATTATTTTTAATCATCTCTCTGAGTTTGATGGTTGTCGCTTGTAAAAGTGAAAAGAAACAAAACAATGGCGACACTAAAACTGAACAAATCGCTGAAGTGAAATATCAATGCCCGATGGATTGCGAGCAAGGTAAAACATACGATGAAGCAGGGAGTTGTCCTGTTTGTAAGATGGATTTAAAACCTGTACAAGCAGGAGGAGAATCGACTTGTTCTGTTCATGAAGACGGCAATTGTAGTTGTGAAGGTAAACAATGTGCTTGTACCAATTGTCCTGAACATTCTTAATAGAAGAGCATTTATTAAAATTACTTTTGTAAAAGTTTACCCACCCTGTTCTAGGTAGTTTTTGCAACCGTTATATTGAGCATGGCACAACTTCAAGAGCAATATTTAGGTGTTATGAACACCCCTCCTTTATGGGATAATCATCCTATTTTTGACTTGAAACAATTCCTATTTGGGTTTAACAATACTGTAGATTTTAATGAGTCTATTACAGATGATCTTATGTTAGGAAAACGTGTAGAGCAATATATTTTTTATCAATTAACTCATGAATTAAAATACTCTATATTATTAAAAAACAGTCAGATAAATCAAAATAATAAAACCATAGGCGAGTTAGATTGTATTTTTAGTGATCATGGTAGGGCCATTCATTTAGAAATTGTTTACAAGTTTTATTTATATGATGTCTCGGAAAAACGTTCTGAACTTTATCGATGGATTG
>JAUIJW010000033.1 GCA_030431085.1 Bacteroidia bacterium | reverse complement strand
ACCAAGTAAAAAGGTTATTTTTGAAGCAGATTTTGGTCGGCTAAAAATGCCGATAGTTTAAAAGGGAATCTTGTGAAAAACAAGAGCTGTCACCGCAACTGTAAACTCGTCTTCAATTGAAGATTTTTTGTAACTATAGCCACTGTGTTTTATGGGAAGGCTACAAATTAAGAGAAAGTCAGGAAACCTGCCAAAGTATTAAATAACGAATAGTTTTCGGATGAAAAACTTTAGTCAGTGTCAATATGTTTTGACGTTACTTTTTGTATTCGCCTTTATGCTTCGTTTAAAGGCTCAAACGCCTACTTATGTATTAGATAGCGTTGAGTTACAGGTGCCAAAAATTGAAGAGGTGTCTGTAGGGCAAACGGTTCATAGAATTTCTGCAGAGACAATATTGCAATTCCGACCACAACTTACAGATGTTTTAAATTTTAAAACCCCAATTTATTTTAAAGAGAATGGTTTGGGTATGGTATCGTCGCCTTCTTTTAGAGGTACCACTGCTCAACAAACAGCCGTAGTTTGGAATGGCATTAATATCAATTCTCAATTTTTAGGTCAGGTTGATTTTAATACTACAAGTACCAATCAATTTGATGATGTTGTGGTGCGTAGTGGAGGTGGTAGTATGCAATATGGTAGTGGGGCCATTGGTGGGGTGGTGGCCTTGCAAAACAATCTTAAGTTTGGAGAATCTTCAGTACATCAATTATTTGCTTCCTATGGTAGTTTTAACACAAAAAACATTCAATTTAAATCTAATATATCTAATGCCAACGTTTTATTCAATGTAGGGGGTAGTTATTTAGATTCGGATAATGATTATAAGTATTTATCTTATAACGATCGCTACAACGAAAATGGTCAATTTTACAATTATAATTTTTTTATAAATGCTGGCTATAGGTTTAACAACCAACACAAAATTTATTTTTATTCTGATTTTTTTAATGGTGAGCGTCATTTTTCAATTATAGAACCTACTCAAACCAAAACAAAATACCAGAATAAAAACTTTAAATCTCAATTGGTATGGGAGCATCACTGGGATAAATTTAATGCTTTTACTCGATTGGCTTATTTAGACGAGTATTATCAATACTTTCCTAATTTAACTAATGATATAAATAACACTTATGGTAAAGCAAAGAGTTATATTGCTAAGTACAATTTAAATTATCAATGGAGTACTAAAACCAGCCTGTCCTCAGAGATTGATTACAGATATGTTAAAGGTAGTGGTTCTAATTTTGATGAGCCAACCCTTTATATCGCTAAAGGAAAATTGTTTATTAAGCACAGAAATCTTAACAAATTAAAGGTTCAAGCAGGTTTGAGTGCAGAGATGAGTAATGATTATAATAGTCCGCTATTATTTACCGTTGGAGCAGATTATGATATTTTTAATTGGTATACTTTAAAATTTAATCTTTCAAAAAATTATAGAATTCCAACATTTAACGACTTGTATTGGCCAGATTCAGGTAATCTAAGTTTAAGGCCAGAAACGGCCAACCAATTCGAAATAGGCAATATTTTTAGAGTAAACAATTGGCGATTTAATTTAACAGGTTACTATATTAAAATAAACGACATGATTCGTTGGTTGCCCAACGGTACAGGTCTTTGGTCTCCGGTAAATACCAATGCCGTACAATCTGTTGGGATAGAAACTTATATAGAATGGCATCGTACTATTGGTGATCATCAAATAAGTTTTGAGAGTGTGTATGCTTATACAAACTCTAAAAATTTAGAAACAGATAAACAGTTAATTTATGTGCCTTACCATAAAGTTACGGCACAAGTGAGTTATACATTTAAACGCTTAAACATAAACTTACAAAACATATATAATGGTAAGGTTTTTATTTACTCAACAAATAATCCGGATGAAGTAGTATCGCCGTATTACCTGGGCAATATCGTTTCTAGTTATCAAATTTTTAAAAATAAACCATATAGGGTGGGGGTTAAAATAAATAACATCACCAATACAGATTACGAAAGTGTAGATTATAGACCTATGCCTGGTATAAATTTTCAAACATTTATTAATATTAAATTTTAAATCATGACTCAAAAATTCAGTAAGTTATTCATTTTCAGCTTTGTTTTAGCCTTATTATTTGTATCGTGTAGCGATAACGATAAAGATCCTCAAAAACCAAAAGGAGATTACGATAATGGTGTTTTAATTTTAAACGAAGGTAATTTTGGCACTCCTAATGCTTCGGTATCATTTGTTAATACTGAAGATTTTGAAGTGGAAAATAAAATTTTTCAAGGCGTAAATGAGGCAACCTTGGGAGATGTGGCACAAAGCATCGGTTTCTATCAAGATTATGCTTTTATCGTGTTAAATAATAGCAATAAAGTAGAGGTGGTAAATCGTTATACTTTTGAAAGTATAGCAACCTTAACAGAAAATATCAGCTTACCTAGATATGTAGCTTTTGAAGCTGGTAAGGCTTATGTTACAAATTCTGGAACTAATGCTATTGCAGTATATGATGCCAATACTTTGGTATTTAAAAGTACAATAGATTTAGGTAAAACAGTAAACCAAGTAATTGCAGAAGATAGCTATATTTATGTACAGAATGCTAGCTATGGTTCTGGTAAAGAAATTACGGTTATAGATGCCAGTACCGATCAGGTGGTAAAAACTATTGATTTAGGCGAAGATTATAACGAAATGACCGAAGGAGATGATATGATTTATGCTACAGCCAACACAGGTCTTATCAAAGTAGATTTAAATACCAATGAGGTGGCAGGTACAATTACCTATGGCGATGGGGTTGCTAAAGGTGGTAAAATTGATGTGGAAGATGGTATGATTTATTTTGTGTCTGGCAAATTTATTTATGAAGTAATGTCTGGGGCAACAGAGGTAAACAACCCTCCATTAATAGAGGTGTCTACAGATGCCACTTGGGATGCTGGATATGGTTTTGGGGTAGAAGATGGTTTGATTTTTTATGCTATTGTTAATGGCTTTACCGCACCAAGTACAGTTTATATTTACAATGATTCTGGTGAGAAAATAAAAGAGATTACAGCAGGTATGGGTACTAATGCTTTTTATGAAAATGATTAATTCATTTGGTTTTGCGTATGATATTTTTTATAATTTAAAAATTATTTATTGCAAATTAAGATTTAGTAATGATGTACTGGCTAATCGACAAAAAAAATAGTAGTATATAAAAGATCTTCATAAAGAGATTTAGTTTTAGATAAACGGTATTCTTATATGTTAATATAATCAAAATCGTTCTTTTAACATTATATTTGACTTAATTTTGTATACCAGGGCCAAACAAAAAAACCATATGACATCAGTATTTAAAAATAGCTTAAGTTTTCTAATTCTCATTTTGTTTACTGTCTCAGTACAAGCACAAAACGACTCTATCTCTAGTAAAAAAGTGGCAAAAAAAGCCAAAAAAGAGGCAAAAAAGAAGAAAAAACAAGAACCACCTACAAAAGGTACAATATATTTTTCTCCAGTACCTGTTATAGGTGCAAATCCAGCCTTCGGATTTATTTATGGTGTTGGAGCCTCGGTAAGTGGTTTTTTAGGAGAACCCGAAACTACCAAGATATCTAATGCCCTATTAGGAGCTGCACACACTACGAAAAAACAAACTATTATTACTTTAAAATCTACTATTTATGGCGAAGACAACAAATACATGTTGTTAGGCGATGTACGCTACCTCAACTCCTCGCAGCCCACTTGGGGTTTAGGTACAGGACCTCAATCGGCTAGATTAGCAGATAACGATTTTGGGTTTGACGATGGCTCTATAGACGGTACCTCAGAGGTAGATATGATGACCTTTACCTTTTTTAGATTTTACCAAACCTATTTAAGACAGCTTAAAGATTCACCTTTTTACGCTGGTGTAGGCCTGCACATGGATTTTTTTAGAAATATTGAAGATCAGTTACTAGATTTAGAATCTGATCCGCCTGTTATTACACCGTATTATGCCTATAACGAACGTTATGACTTTAAGCAAGATAAAAGTACCTTAGTAGGGCTTTCGCTAAATGGTGTTTACGATACCCGAGATAATATAAATAACCCTTATCATGGGCGTTATGCCATGATTCAGTATAAGATAAATCCGTCTTTTTTAGGTAGCGACCAAAGTGCTTCACAATTATGGATGGAGTATCGCGATTATTTTAACTTCACACCAGACAACAATAATATTTTAGCCGTATGGGCAGTTGGAAATTTTAGTGTTTCTGGAGATTTACCGTATATGAATTTACCCGCAATAGGTTGGGACCAATACTCTAAAACTGGTGAGCCTTACGCCCAAGGTCGGTTTCGTGGAAACCACTTAATGTTTGCAGGTATAGAGTATAGAAAACACCTCTATGCCTCTAAAAAAAACCCGAAATTATTAGGTATGGTACTTTACGCCAATGCAACTACGGCTAGCGGCAAAGACAATAATATAGATTTATTTCAATACATAGAGCCTGGTGGTGGATTAGGGCTTAGAATTAACATCAGCCAAAAAGCACGTACCAATATAGGCCTTGATTATGGATGGGGAAACTATGGTACTAAAGGTTTCTTTTTAAGATTGAATGAAAATTTTTAAAAACACATAACAACTACATGACAGACAACTTAACCTCTAGTTAAACTTCAATACCAGCTATCTAGATTAATTAAAATTAATATTTCAATAAACAATATGTATTATAGCATTAGTAAAAACAATTAAATAAAACCAACCATCATGAAAACAAACATGAAACAAGTATCTGTTATAGCTATGCTTGCCCTAGTTAGTCTTAATGCTTGTAAAGACAATGGCAAATCTGAGCCTGAAACCAAAACAGAACAGGCAGAATCAGCAACTACTATACCTGTAACAGAAGACAATTATGTTCAAGCCGAAACCGACTGGAATTGGAACATTCAGCAAAAATCAACCCCTATTAATGCCTGGCTTCATAAAGAACCGGTAACCATGAAAAATCAAACCATTATCCGTTCTAATGCCGATGTGGTTTACTCCTTAGCACTAGTAGATGTAAGCGAAGGTGCTACTTTTTCCATACCAGAAAGAGAAAATGGCAGCTTACAAATGATGCAACTTATAGACGAAAATCATTTTACTAGAAAAGTAATTTTTGCAGGTGAATCTGCAACCCTTACACCAGACGATTTAAGCAGTGGTTCTTACGTTTACATTTTAGCTCGAACCCGTATTTCTGATGATTTAGAAGAAACCAAGCAAGCACAAAAAAGTATGGTAATCGATGCTAAATCGGCTAAACCTTATCCGGGTAAAGGTTTTAAACCAGAAGAAGTAGAAGCCTTTAGAAATAAATTAATTAAAGATGTAACTGTAGATCATTTAGAAATTGTTGGAGCGAAAGGGTTTGGAGAAAAACCTTCAGATGTAGACCAAGTAAATTACCTGCATGTAGCCGCTATGGGCTGGGGTGGTTTACCGCCTAAATATGCACAATACACCGCCTTAATTAAGGGGCAAGGATCGGGTGCCAAAAACCAAACCATAACCTTTCCTAAACCAGATTTAGATTATGAAAACGGTGGCTTCTTTTCGATCACGACATACAACTCTGAGTCTTGGATTGGTGAAGAAAATTTCTACATTAGTATGGATAGAATGAAAGACAACGGAGACGGTACCGTAACGGTAGATTTTAATACAGACACACCGTATTCGGTAAACGTTTCTGAAGGTTGGAATGGTACATTACGATTATATTTACCTAAAGATGCCGATAAAACTTTAGAAGAAATTAATCATTTTGTGAGCATTCCTATAGAAAAAAAATAATTAACAACACGTTTCTATAGCCCGTAGCGAAGGCTTATATTTTTTAATTATAAAACCATCCCTTGGAAAAGTATTCTTTCAAGGGATTTTTTGTTTTCTTCTATTTTTAAATTCAGATTTTTCTTATATTTCGCATAATAATTAATCACTAATAACCACCAACCATGATTTCAAAAAAAACAGCTTGCCTGTTTGCTAATTATCTCTGCGATATGTTTTAATTCGTGTAAACAGACAACAGACTCACAAACAACAGACAGTACAACAGCTTCAGAATCCAACAAACTCCCCTATGACGATCCGGAGTTTCACGGAAAAATAGCCCGCACCTACGACCAATCTGAAATGGATTGGCCCAAATATGTAGAACCCGAAGAAGGAGCGCCTAACGTAGTGGTTATTATGTTAGACGATGTAGGTTTTGGTATGACGAGCACCTACGGAGGCCCGGTGCCTACGCCTCATTTAGACTCTTTAGCTAACGAAGGTTTACGTTATAACCGTTTTCACACCACAGCTGTCTGTGCGGCCACCCGTGCAGCCTTTATTACGGGTAGAAATCACCATAATGCTGGAAGTGGGTTCTTGCCAGAGTGGTCTACAGGATTTCCAGGCTATACGTCTATGATTCCTAAAAGCACCACGCCTATTAGTAAGGTGATGAAATACAACGGTATGAATACCGCTTGGTTTGGTAAAAACCACAACACACCAGACTGGGAAACCTCACCCGCAGGGCCTTTTGATCGTTGGCCAACGGGTATGGGCTTCGATTATTTCTATGGGTTTAATGCCGGTGAAACCGATCAATACAACCCAGTGATTTTTGAAAATACGGTACCAGTAGAGCCTGAAAAAACACCAGAAGAAGGTTACCACTTTATGGCAGACATGACCGATAAAGCCATTGATTGGATGAAATTGCAAAAATCCATTTCTCCCGAAAAACCGGTGTTTATGTACTTCGCCCCAGGTGCTATTCACGCACCCCATCACGCTCCTAAAGCTTGGCGCGATAAGTTTAAAGGCCAATTTGATCACGGTTGGGACAAGCAAAGAGAAATTACGTATGCCCGCCAAAAAGAAATGGGGATTATTCCGGCAGATGCCAAACTGGCCGCCCGTAATGAGAGCGTAAAACCCTGGGATTCACTTTCTGCCAACGAGCAAAAATTCTATGCCCTTTTACAAGAAAATTATGCAGGGTTTATGGCTTATACTGACCATGAAATTGGTCGTTTATTACAAGCTGTAGGTCAATTACCAGACGCTGATAACACCCTTGTAATCTACATTGTAGGCGATAATGGCGCCAGTACAGAGGGTGGATTAGAAGGTACATTAAATGAAATAAAAGCCTTGAACGGTATTCAAAGTACTTTAGAAGAAAACTTGGCTAGAGCCGATGAAATTGGTGAGCCAGGATCTGAACCTCACGTACCAGTTGGTTGGGGAATGGCTATGAACACGCCTTTTCCATGGGCTAAGCAGGTAGCATCTCATTTTGGAGGCAGCCGAAACCCTATGGTAGTGACCTGGCCAAAGGTGATCAAAGATAAAGGTGGCATTCGCTCTCAATTTTTACATGTTATTGATGTGATGCCAACTATTCTGGAAGCTACTGGAATGGAAGCGCCTGCTTACATCGATGGTGTAAAACAAAAGCCTATGGACGGTGTGTCGTTTATGAGCACTTTTACCGATGCTGATGCGCCTGAAATCCGTACCACGCAGTACTTTGAAATTTTGGCAAACCGTGCTATTTACCACGAAGGGTGGGTGGCCGCTCACCAGCACACCAAACCTTGGCGAATGGATTTAGCACCTGGTTTTGAAAATGAAACTTGGGAGCTTTACAACATCGAGGAAGACTTCTCAGAAGCGGTAGATTTGGCCGATCAGTATCCTGAAAAACTGGAAGAGCTAAAAGAAATTTGGGATCAGGAAGCTAAGAAATACCAAGTGTACCCGCTAGATGATCGTGGTGCACAACGTCTTACCGTACCGAAACCTTCTTTGGTGGCAGGCAAAACATCTTTCACCTATTACGAAGGAGCCGTGCGTTTGCCTGAAACGGTAGCGCCTAACACCAAAAACACTTCCTGGGATATGGAAGCTATGGTGGAAACTGCACCTGACCACAAAGATGGTGTAATTAACGCCATCGGGGGATCCAGTGCCGGTTACGCTTTGCACGTAAAAAATGGCTACCCAACCTTTACCTACAACTACTTCGAAGCTTCAGTAACAGACATCAAATCGAGCAAAAAACTGCCTGACGGCTTGGCTTCTGTAAAAGTAGACTTCCAATACGATGGCGGTGGCGTAGGAAAAGGCGCAACGGTAATTTTATACATCAACAACGAAAAAGTAGCCGAAGGCCGACTGGACGCTACCGTTCCTGCACGTTTTGGAATCGACACCTTTGGGGTAGGCATAGATACTGGTTCTCCGGTTACCAAAAACTATTCTGTTAATGAATTTGAAGGGCGAATCGCTGAAGTGAATATTGAATTGAAGAATTAAAACAACTAGATGAGAATAGAGAACTAAGTTTAAATACATTTCTAGGTTAAATTTTTCAAAATAGTATACCAGCTTGTAATATAAAGGCAATATGGAGAAAATACGATGATAATAGATGATAAACTTTCTCTAAAAATTTGTTGTTTTTAATTTAATACTTTTATAATCTAATATTATTCAGGTTTAATGAAACGAACGATCTTAATTACAGCTCTATTATGGATAGGGTTATCAAACATAAGTGCTCAAGAAATTGGGTTAAGATTTGGTAATTTTTTAGAGAATAATGTAGCTATAGATGGTGTTTTTAATCTTGAAAAAGGAAGAATTCACGCAGATTTCACTTTTGGTGATGGCGTAGGTATTGATGCGTTATATGATCTCATCGTAAATCCTCTTGATGGGGCTAATCACATTTATTACTATTTTGGAGTAGGAGGAACAGCATTTTTTGGCGACAGTTTTAAGATGGGTGTTGCCGCCGAAGCAGGATTGGAATATAGATTTTCTAATATCCCTTTAGTTTTAGGAATAGATTACAGACCATATTTTGTTATTGTTGATACCACTGAATTTAATTGGGATGGATTTGGATTTAATGCCAGATATGTTTTTAAGAAATAAGAAAGATATACTTAAAAAATGTCCACTAAAATTTTTACTGGTGGGCATTTTTTTTTGTTTTTAATTTGACAAGGCTTGTATTAAGTTCAAATCCTAATAAAAGAATAATAGAATTAAGCCATATAAATAACATAATCACTAGAACTGTACCAATAGATCCGTAAAGTTGATTGTATTGAGCAAATTTTTCAACATATATCTTGAAAATACCAAAATTGATTAGAAATAAAATAGTGGTAAAAATAGTGCCAGGAGAGAAAAATCTAATTTTTCTTCCTTCTCGAGTACCGAAATAATATAATACAGATATTGATAAAATCAACATACCAATAATAATTAGTATTTGTACTAAACCAACCCAGAATGCGGCATCTACTAAAATACCTTTGTTGTTAAGGTAGTTGATCAATAGGCCTAAAATAAAAATGACTGCTACCGTAATAAATAATAAAAATGCTAAGCTTAGCGAAATAATTAATGATACGAAATACTGCCTAATTACAGTTCTGGTTTGTATGTCATGATAGGTGTATTCAAATCCACTTAAAATAGCGTTTACTCCATTGGTCATTAAAAAAATAGAAAGTACAAAACCAAAAGAAAGTAAACCGCCATATTTATTCTGAGCAATGTCGTCGATTACATGTAATACATCTGCCGATACATCTTGTGAGGGAAGAAAATGAATGATAAAATCGATTAAATCTTCCTGAAACCCTTCAATGGGGACATATGGAATCATGGTAAGGATAAATAGCGCAAAAGGGAATAAAGCGATAAAAAAGCTAAATGCAATACTGCCAGCCCTTGCGGTAAGAGCACCTTTAATAACACCAGTAACATACATTTCGAAAAGGTCGTATAAAGACATGCCTACCAATCCTGGAATTTTTACTTTTTCTAGAAAAAGTACCAGCGTCTTGATGATGGGTATTTGTTTGATCTTTTCTTCCGGACTCATCGTTGTTTAGTCTACTTGAGCATCAAATGAGGTGTTCCACTGATCTTGAACTTTTAATACTTGTTCGATAACATCTCTCACACATCCAGCTCCGCCTTTTTTTTGTGAAATGTAATCAGATATTTTTTGGATTTCTGGTACGGCATCCTTAGGGCAGCTTGCCAAGCCTACCATTTGCATGACGGGGTAATCTGGTAGATCATCTCCCATGTATAAAACATTGTCAAGGCCTATATTGTAAATTTCTAAATACTCTTCTAGTTGCTCAACTTTATGATGAGCTCCTAAGTAAATATCTGTAATACCGAGTCCTTTCAATCGTTGTCTTACGCCTTCATTAGTGCCACCAGAAATTATACAAACGTTATAACCTTTTTCAACAGCAGTTTTTAAAGCAAACCCATCTTTTATATTCATGGTTCTTACCAATTCTCCATTAGGGAAAACAGTAATACTGCCATCTGTTAAAACACCATCTACATCAAATATAAAAGTGTTAATTTGGTTCATTATTTCTTTATAACTTTTAGACATATTTTATAATATTAGTGATTGTAATATTTAAGTATTGAGTTAGATAACTCTATGTAAATATTTTTTTTTGAGTTGTTTAGCTGATCAATATGTTTTTTTATTATGGATAAATCATGACGACGTGCTGGACCTGTTTGAGCTGCCTTTGGGCCAAGGATTTTAAATTTTGATACCGATTCATCTATGAGTGGATAAAGTATGCTAAAATCAATATTATACTGATCGCAAAGCTCTTTGGCTATTGTATACATATGATTGCTAAAGTTGTGAGCAAATACAGCAGAAATATGTAACTTTTGTCGTTGTTCGGAATTTACTAAGTGTACTTTAGGAGAAAGCTGGTGAGCCAGAGTACTAAGCAAGTTTAAATCATTGTCATTCTCAGCTTCAATGGCTATGGGTACCTCCTTAAAATCAATGATTTTATCCATACTAAAAGTTTGTACGGGGTAAAACACACCCTTACATGTTTGGCATTTTAAATCTTCTATAGACCTACTGCCAGAGGTATGTACAACCAAGCCGTTTTTTATATTGAGTTCTAGTGATACTTGAGTTATCACATCATCCGCTACTGCGATAATATATAAATCTGCCTTAGCCAAATTATTGAGTTGGCCTGTAACCTCAATGTTTTCATCAAATTTTAAATCGTTTTTTGAATGTCTTCTATAACGTTGCACAATGCTAACACCTTCTTTGTTTTGCAGAGCGGAGCAAAGATGATAAGCTATATTTCCAGATCCAATAATTACAATTTTTATCACAGAACGAAGATACACATTCGTTAAGAATGATAAAAGATAAATGTCTATCTTCTTTTCGGTGCTTATCACATTTTTTTTGAGACAAATCATTATCTTGCTTCACTAATTCAACACATTATAATTACACGTTTATGAAGATTTTAAAATCTAATTATTTTTTCATTTTATGGCTTGCAAGTTTTGCTATTACTACGGTACATGCTCAAAAAACAAAGCCAGTTTTTAAGGATGGTGAGGCACAAATTGTAGAGGCCTTTAATAATCCAGATCAATGGATAATTCATGATTTATGGGTAGAAACTGAGTTTGATACCGATGGTGATGGGCAAAAAGACAGAATGCATGTTGATGTAACAAGACCTCATCAAACGGATACGGAGGGATTAAAATTACCAGTGGTTTATGTGTCTAGCCCTTATTTTGCTGGCGTGGCTAATGGGTCTGATGAGTATATGTGGAATGTTAAACATGAAGTTGGAGCAGTACCACCCAAAAGAGTGCATCCGCCAGAAGTTAAAAGAGTAGGGGTGCGTCCTGTTATTTCAAAATCGCATATCAAAACATGGGTGCCTAGAGGGTATATTGTAGTACATTCTTCATCACCTGGAACAGGTTTGTCTGATGGTTCACCAACGGTAGGTGGTAAAAATGAATCTTTGGCACCAAAAGCAGTAATAGACTGGCTTTGTGGAAGAGCTAAGGGCTATACATCAAGAACCGGAAAGGAGGAAGTAAAAGCATATTGGAGTACAGGCAAAGTTGGGATGACCGGTACTTCGTATAACGGAACATTACCACTAGCTGCTGCAACAACAGGGGTTAAAGGATTAGAAGCTATTATTCCTATTGCACCCAATACTTCGTATTATCATTATTATCGTTCTAATGGTCTCATTAGAAGCCCTGGAGGGTATCTAGGCGAGGATATAGATGTGTTATACGATTTTATTCATAGCGGTGAGGAGTCTAAAAGAGCCTATAGCAATAGAGTGATTAGAGATGGTGAAATGGCTAAAGGCATGGATAGGATAAAGGGCGATTATAACGATTTTTGGTTTGGTAGAGATTATTTAAATCAGATGGAGCCAATGCGAGCTGCACTTTTAATGTCTCACGGTTTTAACGATTGGAATGTTATGCCAGAGCATAGTTATAGAATCTATAAAAAAGCACAAGAAATGGGTATCCCTTCTATGATTTATTATCACCAGAATGGTCATGGCGGACCACCACCAATTTCAATGATGAATAAATGGTTTACTAAATTTTTGCATGGTGTTGATAATGGTATTGAAAAAGAGGAGAATAAAGCGTGGATTGTTAGAGAAAATGATAAACAATCTCAACCAACACCTTATAAAAATTATCCTAATCCAAAGGCTCAACCAGTAAATTTGTATTTAAAATCGGGTGCACCGCAACGAGGGGGCTTGCACTTAAATGATGAGAAAAATCAAGGTCAAGAAACCTTGGTAGACAATGTGTCGTTCTCTGGTTCGGCTTTAGCCAATGCAGAATATACCAACCATAGATTGATTTATGTAACGCCAGAACTTAAATCAGATGTTCACATTTCTGGTATTGCTAGTGTAAAAGTAAAGGTAGCTAGTAGTAAACCAGCTGCAAATTTATCCGTATGGTTAGTTTCATTGCCATGGGAAAAGAACCGACGCACAAAAATAACTGATAATATCATTACCAGAGGATGGGCAGATTTGCAAAATCATAAATCATTAAAAGAAAGTAAGCCATTAAACCCTGGACAGTTTTATGAAATGAGCTTTGAATTGCAGCCTGATGATCAAATCATCCGAAAAGGTCAGCAAATTGGGTTGATGATTTTTTCGAGTGATCGGGAATTTACATTATGGCCAACTCCAGGAACAGAACTTACAATAGATCTAGATGGTACAATACTTACCATTCCGGTAGTTGGAGGAAAGATTGCATTTGAAAACGCCGTAGAGTAGGCTAATAATTGTTTTATTTCGACATACATGATTAGAAAAGCCAATATAAACGATACAGATCAAATAGCTCATTTATTTGATCTGTATCGTATTTTTTATAGAAAAACATCTGATTTAGATCAGGCTAAAAAGTTTATCAGTGAAAGAATAACTCAACAAGATTCAACTATTTTTATTTTTGAAAAGAAGAACTCTATTGTTGGGTTTGTGCAATTATATCCAATATTTTCATCTACAAGAATGCAGAAAATGTGGCTGTTGAATGATTTATATGTTTTAGCCTCTGAAAGAGGCCTAAATATTGGTGTAGCCCTATTAAAACATGCACAATTTTTTGCGAAAGAAACAAAGACTTGCGGCTTATTACTTGAAACAGAAAAAACCAATGTAATAGGTAATAAATTATACCCAAAACTTGGCTTTGAATTAATAGATAGTAGTAATTTTTACTTCTGGGAAACCTCTCTATAATTCTTAATAAGATGTAGCATTTATTAGCGTACCGCCTAGTTGTAACAGTGCTAATTCTGCAACTTTTGCAGCATACTTTGCCTGATTATAATTATTGACTGCATTTAGTAAATTTAATTGAGCTGTTCTAAATTCAACAGACAGTATTTGCCCTAATTTAAATTGTTCTTCACTACGGTTAAAGTTAATTTTATTGGTTTCAACGTTTTTCTTTTCTGCTTGTAATATAAATAGGGCATTTTGGTAGGTTTCCCAAGCATTGGCAATTGTTCTATTTAAGTTAAGTTCAATTTGTTGTTTTTGAATATTGCTATTATCGATTTCAATTTTAGCATTTTGTATTCTAGTTTTAGTTAAACCACCATCAAAAACATTCCACCGAAGGCTTAACCCACCAAAAAAACCATTGGCTCTTTGATGTGCCAATGAAAATGCATTACTGTTGTTAGAATTGGTATTAAAACCACTCCAAGTATAAGAACTATTTAATCCAACGCTAGGTATCCAATTTGATTGATTAATTTTTAAATCATAATCGCTTAAAGTAATGTTTCTTTTTGCTTGTAATAGTGCAGCATTTTGCTTTTTGGCATTTTCTAACACTTTTTCATAACTTAGGTCTATTGCATAACTTACGGTGGTATCTACCTCAAAACTTGTTTGAACATCTCTACCCAAAATAAGGTTTAGATTCCTTTTAGAGTTGGCTAATTCTCTTTGGAT
>JAUIJW010000032.1 GCA_030431085.1 Bacteroidia bacterium | reverse complement strand
CCGTTAGGCTTGTGAATATCAGAAGCAATTTTGGCCACAAACTTATTAATTGAAATGCCTGCAGAGGCCCTTAACTTTAATTCATCATAAATTCTTTGCCTAATTTCTTTCGCTAATATGGTTGCTGACAACTGTTTCTTTTTATTACAAGTCACATCCAAATAGGCTTCATCTAATGATAAGGGCTCTACCAAATCTGTATAGTCGTAAAAAATTGCTCTAATTTTCCTTGAAATTTCTTTATATCGATTAAATCTTGGTGGCACAAAAACAAGATCTTTACACAATTGCCTAGCATACATACCACTCATGGCAGACTTAACTCCAAATTGTCGTGCCTCGTAACTTGCCGCCGAGACCACCCCTCTTTGCTCAAAACCACCAACTGCCACTGGCTTCCCAATCAACTCAGGGTTATCTAATTGTTCAACAGAGGCATAAAATGCATCCATATCAATATGAATAATTTTTCGGTGTTTAAATTCTGCCATAAAGATTTGCTATCTCCAGTTTAAAGTTATGCAAATATTATAAAATTTGTAAATTGCCTCCTATCCAAATACCCATCAATTCATGAAAAAAAGAATCACTTTAAAACATATAGCATCAGAGTTTAATGTATCTATTGCCACCGTGTCTAAAGCTCTTAATGACAGCCATGAAATTAGTACAAGCACCAAAGAAAAAATTCAACAATACGCCAAGGATTATCACTATAAACCTAATAATGTTGCCTTAAGTTTACTTAATAAAAAAACCAAAACTATTGGAGTAATTGTACCTAATATTCTAAATTATTTTTTTACTAGAGCATTTGCCGGTATTGAAGAAGTTGCCAGCAAAAATGGTTTTAACATTATTTCTTGTATCTCTAATGAATCTTATGAAAAAGAGGTAAACACCATGGAGCTGTTAAAAAATGGAACTTTAGATGGCTTTATCATTTCTTTATCTGAAGAAACTCAGGTAAAAAATAATTACGGACACATTTCAAATGCGATTAACGAAGGGTTACCAGTAATTTTATTTGATAGAGTAACCGAAATGGTTGAATGCAATAAAGTTATTGTAAATGATCTTGAAGGTGCCTATAATGCTACTAAACATATGCTACTCACCGGTTGTAAAAAAGTCGCGCTAATCTCTCCCATTTCTAACCTATCTGTGGGTAAGCTTCGTATTGAAGGTTATAAAAAAGCACTAACAGAGTTTGGGATTAAAATTGATCCCAATCTAATCGTTAAAATTGGTAAAAAAGATGATTTCGATGCCAATATTAAAATCTTACTTGGTGATAAAGATATTGACGGATTACTTTGTTTAGAAGAAGACTCCACAATTAAATCATTAGAAATTGTAAAGAAAAAAAGGTATAAAATTCCTGAAGAAATGTCTATTATTGGTTTTACCAATGGTAAATTACCCAAGCATGTAACCCCTAATATAACCACGGTAAGCCAGCATGGCACTTATATTGGTAAACTCGCTGCAGAAATGCTAATAAAGCAAATCAATAATCAATTAGAACAGGGAATTAGCACCACTAAAGTGGTTAAAACTAGCTTGATTGAAAGGGAAACGACCAAAAAACTTTATTGATCATCATCTGGATATACTAAACCTATCTTGGCTCTAATTTGATCTATCATACCAATAAGATCTAAACTATTTTGATGCGACCACTGATCGCTTTCTATCATACCGAGATTAATACAGCGATGACACTCCTCAATTTCGTAAGTAAACCCTTTTCCTTTGGTAGGAAAAGCATAATTCACTCGATTATTATTTTTAATAATATCATAACTTTGAGCTTCATGCCAAACAGGATGTAAATTAATTCTACCTAGACTACCACTTATGGTTGCTGTCATATTAGAAGCTGCTACAAAACTACTATGCAAAACAGCTTGAGCATTATCATATTGAAAAACCATAGAGGTTTGAATATCTGCACCAGAATCTGCAAAATTCGCTTTAGCCAAGATGTCTTTTGGCTTACCCAATAACATATAGGCTAAAAATACTGGATACACTCCCATATCTAATAAACTTCCTCCTCCATTTTCCATATTCAACATTCGACTCTTGTAATTAGAAATATTCATCGCAAAATCTGCATTGACATATTTCACCTCGCCTATAAATCCAATATTAACTTTGTGTAATACTTCATTAAACGTTGGATTAAACCGCGTCCAAAAAGCTTCCATAAAAAACTTCTTGTTATCTTGCGAAGCTTTTATCATACTTAAAGCTTGTAGACGATTTAGAGCTATAGGCTTTTCACAAAGTACATGTTTACCCTGTGTTAAAGCTTTAATCGATAAATATTGATGGGCATCATGCGGTGTGGCTACATAGACTATATCAACCTCCGGATCTTCAATTAATGCTTCATAAGTACCATAAGCCTTTTCAACTTGATGTTGATCTGCGAAACTTTTTGCTCTAGATTGCGTTTTAGAAGCCACAGCCTTTATCTTAGCTTTTTCAACCAATTTTAAATCATTTGCAAACTGGTTAGCAATGCTACCAGTTCCTAAAATACCCCAGTTGTACACTTCTATCATGTTTAAATTCTATAATAACTATCCCGTAAAATAAGTTAAAATTATTACTACGACAACAACTAAAATTACAGAAAATATTACATCTATCAAGTCAAAACTATCTTTATTTTCTTGTTTTTGTTCTTGAGTTAAAGTACCAAATGCTAAACCTTTAATTCGTGCATAATCAGGTGCACCTGTTACCAGTGTAACTGTTACACAAATAATCACCGATAGTATAAACATAAATATAGCCATATGGGCAAAATTTATCGCTGCAAAAGTATGTAATGGACCACTAAGATGATCAATATTAATTTCTGCTGTAATTCTAAAGGCAGCTACTACTAAACCAGACATTAGGGTTACTATCGCTGCTTTGGCGTTAACCCTTTTCCAGACTATTCCCAAAATAAATACTGCCGTAATTGGTGGTGCAATATACGATTGTACACTTTGCAAATATTTATATAAGGTACCTCCACCAATTTTCTCCATAATTGGTATCCATACAATTCCTAAAAACACTACAATAGCAGTGGCAATTCTACCAATCTTTAACAATTGTTTTTCTGGCATTTTTGGTTTAAGTTTTTTATAAATATCTATGGTAAAAATGGTTGAACACGAATTAAACACAGAGGCTAATGAACTCATTAATGCTGCCATTAACCCCCCGGCAACCAAACCTTTAAGCCCTGTAGGCAATAATGTTTTTACTAGTACAGGAAACACCTCATCTGCTTTATCATATGTTAACACCCCTTGTTTCGCCAAAGCAAAAGCTATAATACCTGGTATTAAAAAAATAAAGATTGGTAATATTTTTAAATAGGCTCCAAAAATTGCCCCTCGTCTACCTATTTTTATATTATGTGCTGCCAAAGTTCTTTGCACAATATATTGATCTGTACACCAATACCATATTCCTACAATGGTGCCCCCGAAGAGCAGACCAGTCCAAGGAAAATCTGGGTCGTTTATTGGTCTCCACATATTAAAATGTTCAGAACCTACCGTCTCCCTTAAGTTGGCCCATCCGCCTACTTCTTGCATCCCTAAATAGGTAATAATTATTGAGCCAACAATTAAAATAATAGTTTGTAGGGTTTCTGTATAAATAACCGCTTTCATACCTCCCAGAATAGTATAAATTCCAGTAAAAACTACTATACCTATAGCTCCATACCAAAAGGGGATGCCAAGTAATTCAGACACCACAATTCCACCAGCATAAATGGTTACAGATACTTTAGTGACCACATATCCTGCCAAAGAAAAAATTGACAAAAACCATCTTGATTTGGCATCGAACCTTTTTTCTAAAAACTCTGGCATGGTAAAAGAGCCAGACCTAATGTAAAAAGGTAAAAATAGCCACCCCAATAACAACACTATCCAGGCATGCAATTCGTAGTGCGCCATTGGCATTCCAGATTCTGCACCTGTTCCGGCAAGTCCGACTACATGCTCAGAACCAATATTTGATGCAAATATGGATGCTCCAATCACGAACCACCCCACATTTCTACCTGCAAGAAAATAATCTTCAGTATTCTTATTTTTTTGCAGAATAACCCAAACGGCTACCCCTATTAAAGCCAGACAGTACAGACCAAGAACTACCCAATCGAAGCTATCCAATACAGAGTTCATTTCTAATTAAATGTATTGATTGATAATATTTTCAAACAACTCTTGCTTTCCGCTTTGTAACGGAATTTCACCATTATCTTTCGCTATTTGATACAAGTCATTAAGCTTTAGTTTTCCTTCTTCAAATGCCTTGCCTTGACCAGAATCGAATGATTCATAACGCTTTTTTCTTAGGTCGGTGTAAGGTGAAGATGAAATAATTTTATCTGCAATAAGTAAAGCGCGCGCAAAGGTATCTGCACCTCCTATATGAGCATGAAATATATCTTCTAAATCGGTCGAATTTCGTCGAATTTTAGCATCAAAATTAACTCCTCCTCCTTGCAATCCACCAGCTTGTAGAAATACTAACATGGCTTCTGTTGTTTCCTGTATATTGTTTGGAAATTGATCTGTATCCCAGCCATTTTGATAGTCACCTCTATTGGCATCAATACTTCCTAGCATACCAGCCTTAGCCGCCACCTCTAACTCATGTTGAAAAGTATGTTGGGCTAAAGTAGCATGATTGACTTCTATATTAATTTTAAAATCTTGATCTAAACCATAGTTCTTTAAAAAACCAATGGCCGTAGCCGTATCAAAATCATATTGATGTTTAGACGGTTCCATAGGTTTTGGCTCAATAAAAAATGTACCTTTAAATCCCTGACTCCTAGCATAATCTCTAGCCAGACCTAAAAATTGAGCCATATGGTCTAATTCTCTTCCCATATCGGTATTTAACAAACTCATATAACCTTCTCTACCACCCCAGAACACGTAATTTTCGCCACCTAACTTAATGGTAGCATCTAAAGCCAATTTTACTTGCCCTCCTGCACGAGCCAACACATCAAAATTTGGATTTGTTGCCGCACCGTTCATATAACGAGGATTAGAAAATAAATTAGCTGTACCCCAAAGCAACTTTACTCCAGAGGCCTTTTGTTTTTCTTTTATGTAGTCTGTAATGGTATGTAATCTTTGTTCAGACTCAGAAAAAGTTGCTCCCTCTTGCACTAAATCAAAATCGTGAAAGCAAAAATAATCGAAACCCAACTTGGTAATAAATTCAAATGCAGCGTCTGCTTTATCTTTAGCTGCTTGAATTGGATCGGAAGATTGATCCCAAGGAAACCTTTGTGTGCCTGGCCCAAAAGGATCTGCTCCTGTACCACAGAAAGAATGCCAATAGGCTATAGCAAATTTAAAATGCTCACGCATGGTTTTGCCCGCCACTACTTTTTCTGGATCGTAATACTTGTACGCTAAGGGGTTATCAGATAAATTACCTTCATATTTAATTTGTCCAATCCCTTGATAAAATTCTTTATCGCCTAATAAAATCATGTGTTATATATTTGTTATTCGTTTGGTTAATATTGTTTTCCAGTGATAATAAGCCTCCAAATATGAGGAGTTATCTTCTACTGGCTCGTAATTCATGATATGGTTATGTGTTGTAATCTGTTGTCCAAATTTGTCAAAATTACCATCAACCAAACCAGAGGCTCGGGCCGCACCAACGGCACCTGTAGTATCGTATATTTCTATGCTATGCCCTATTAAACTTGCTATAGTATTTGAAAATATTTCAGATCTAAACAAATTGTCGTTTCCAGCTCTAATTACATTGATAGTTGTATGGTCATTTTTCATCAATTCTATACCATACACAAAAGAAAAAGCGATTCCTTCTAATGCTGCACGGCATAAATGACCTTGACCGTGTACATTAAAATTGATATTATTAAATTGTGCATCTAAAGTTTTATTATCAAACATGCGTTCCGCTCCGTTGCCAAAAGGTAATACCGATAATCCATTAGCACCAATAGGTACCTTATCTGCCATATCGTTCATGATTTGGTATGAAGCTATGCCGTACTGATTTTTTAACCATCGATACATAATACCTGCCCCATTAATATTTAGCAATTTTCCAATTTTAGGTTGGTCATTGGTATAATTAACATGGGCAAATTGGTTAATCTTCTTAATTTCTTTTGGCTCTATATGGTCTGAAACAGCATAAACCACACCAGATGTACCACCAGTAGCTGCTACTTCACCGTTATTAAATACATTGAGTGACAATGCATTATTAGGCTGATCTCCAGATCGATATGTAATTGGTATTCCTATAGGCAAACCCGATTCTTTAGCACCTACCTCACTAACATAAGATTGAGCCGTAAAATTATCGACTAACTCTGGAGTTAAACTTGTATCAATACCATAATACTCTAATAACCAATGTGCCACATTTTCTTGCTTATAATCCCACAGTATCCCTTCAGACAAGCCATTTTTCGTGGTATTGATTTCTCCAGAAAATTTCATTGCAATAAAATCTCCAGGCAGCATATACTTATCTATTTTTTCATAAACTTCGGGCTCATGGTCTAAAACCCATTTTAATTTAGATGCTGTAAAATTACCCGGTGAGTTTAAAAGATGGGTTCTGCATTTATCTTGACCTAAATCTTCAAAAGCTCGATGCCCTATGTCTACGGCTCTACTATCACACCAAATAATGGCATTTCGCAATGCTTTTTGATATTTATCTACCACAACCAACCCGTGCATTTGATAAGAAATACCTATTGATGCTATAAATTTCGCATCAATACCGGTGCTAGATAAAATTTTATGTGTAGCCTTACAGACGTAATGCCACCACAATTCTGGGTCTTGTTCTGCCCAATCCTTTTGCAATGCTATGATTTCCATCTCCTGAGATGGTTCATTAACGGTAATTAAGCTTTTGCCCGTACTTGCTTCTACCAAGGCCGCTTTAATAGAAGAGCTGCCAATATCATAACCTATATAATACATTGAACCTGTGTTTGTGGTAAATAGTATTGGGGGTAGGTTATACCCCCATTTCAACTATAAAAACTCAAAAAATTAATGTAACGAATACAAATGTCAGTAGGTTAACACTCATTATATTTAATTAACATCGACATTGCATTAACACTTCTTCCTTCCTTAATAAGAAGTTTATCAAAACTAACTATTAAATAATTCTGTTAGCTTTTTCCTATTTTAAAAAATCAAAGTTATCCGCTTTTAAGTTTATCTGAAAATCTTGCATTTCAATCTAAAAATTTATTTCAATTTATTTATTTTCAATTCATTAGATATATTTCCAACAAGTTTAATAACCTACATTCATTCTTACTTAAAGGTTTACGTAATTTTTATTTCTGAATCTAAAAAACACCAACTTAAACAAAAAAATTAAATCTTTTAATCAAAAAACGATACTACTAAATATAACTAAATCTAAATTTAAACCTTTATTTTTGCAGCATGTCAAGAAAAAAGAAAACGCACATATTTGAAAACATAGAGGTTATCGATGCTGCAGCTAAAGGAAAATCTGTAGCTAAAGCACCAGATGGTAAAGTAATTTTTTTATCTAATGCAGTACCTGGAGATGTTGTTGATATTAAAACAGGAAGAAAAAGAAAATCATATTACGAGGGAAAAGCGATAAAATTTCATCAGTTATCAAACAAACGCACCACTCCCGTTTGCGATTATTTTGGTGTTTGCGGTGGTTGTAAGTGGCAAAATATGGATTATAAGGCTCAATTAGATTTCAAACAAAACGAGGTTGCTAATAATCTCATTAGAATAGGTCACCTTGAATTACCCGATGTTACGCCAATTCTTGGGTGCAAGGATATCTATTTTTATAGAAATAAAATGGAATTTTCTTTTTCATCATCTCGATGGCTTACAGAAGATGAAATTAAAAGTGATATAGATTTTAGTGGCGAAAATGCTTGTGGTTTTCATATTCCCGGTATGTGGGATAAAATCCTTAACATCGATAAGTGTCACCTACAGGAAAATCCTTCTAATGATATTAGAAACTTTATTCGCGACTTGGCCAACAAACGCGGCATTTCATTTTATCACCCTAGGCATCAAGTGGGTATGTTAAGAACTTTAATGATACGAATTACATCGATTGGTGAAATTATGGTTGTAATTCAATTCGCAGAACATCAGCCAGATATACATCAACTTATTCTAGATGAGGTTCTTAAGCATTTTCCAGAAATTACTTCATTACAATATGTAGTCAATCAAAAGGGTAATGACACCATTTATGATCAAGAGGTAATTTTATATCATGGCAGAGACCATATTTTCGAAAAAATGGAAGATCTCAAGTTTAAAATTAATGCCAAGTCTTTTTATCAAACCAATTCGGCACAAGCCTATGAATTGTACAAAATTACTAGAGATTTTGCTGGCTTATCTGGTCGTGAACTAGTCTATGATTTATACACTGGTACTGGAACCATTGCCCAATTTGTTGCTAAAAAAGCTAAAAAAGTTGTTGGTGTAGAATCTGTACCAGAAGCCATTGCAGATGCAAAGGAAAATGCAAAAAATAACCAAATCGATAATGCTTCTTTTTTTGTAGGTGATATGGCTAAAGTTTTTACCGATGAGTTTATTGCAAAAAATGGTACTCCAGATGTAATTATTACAGATCCGCCTAGAGATGGTATGCATAAAAAAGTGGTAGAGCAAATTTTAAAAATCGCCCCAAATAAAATAGTTTATGTGAGCTGTAATTCGGCTACACAAGCTAGAGATTTAGCTCTTTTAAACGTAAAGTATAAGCTTACAAAAACACAAGCTGTAGATATGTTTCCTCAAACTCATCATGTAGAAAATGTTGTACTTTTAGAACTTCGCTAAAATATTGAATATGTCTATACTCAAAAACTTACTGATTTTATTTTTAATCGTACTGATGGCTTCAGGATGCGAAAAAGATAATATTTGCCTTGAACCCAATACGCCTCATTTGATCATTACTTTTCATGACATTGATGATAATAGCGAACGTAAAAATGTGCTTAATTTAAATGTGAAAATTGAAGGCATCGATGGAGACTATGATCCTGAATCTATTCCATCATCTACAGATTCTATATCTATTCCTGTGAGGGTAGATTTAAATATGACAAACTACTTTTTAACAGCACAAACAGATAAGGATGATGAAAACAGTAATAATGAAGATAGTTTTAACATGACATATAGCCGAGAAGACTTTTTTATTTCGAGATCTTGTGGCTATAAAACCTTATTTTACCAAATTGATCCTAATTTATTATCTGACTCTAGTAATTGGATTAAAAAAATTGAAACCGTTAACGACCCTCAAGATATTTTAGATGAAGAAAGTACGCATATTAAAATATACCATTAACTTAACACTCCTTTTTTTTAGCTTAAGTATTTTAGCTCAAGAACAGGACGTTCAAAAAAAACAAGATACTGCTGCATACAAAGATCGATACGGCTTAAGGCTTGGCATTGATTTATTCAGACCTACCTTAGCACTATTCGACAAAAATCAAGGCGGATTTGAAATATTAGGAGATTATAGGGTTACAGAAAGGTTCTATGCTGCTGGCGAAATTGGTTATGCCAATTACAGTGGCACCGAAGATTATTTTAAATACACTACAGATGGTTCTTATATTAAATTAGGTGTAGATTTTAATGCCTATAAAAACTGGATTGGTATGGAAAACATGATTTTTGTAGGATTTAGATATGCTTTTAGCACTTTTAACCAAACTGTAGACAATTATACCATCAATGCAGATCCTTACTTACCATTACAGCAGGTAACGCCTTCTCTAAATTATACAGGACTAAATGCCACTTGGGCAGAATTTCTCATTGGTATTAAAGCTGAAATACTTCATAATGTTTTTTTAGGTTTTGCTTTTAGCGGAGGTAAAATTATCAGTAACAAACAACCAGATAATTTCAAGAACTTATATATCCCAGGATTTAATCGTGTGTATATTAACGAGAATGGGTTTACCTTTAAATATACATTGTCATACCTTATTCCATTTAAAAGAAAATAGCAATTATCATGAAAAATATTCCTAGTGTAGATCTTTCCAATTTCCTATCTGAAGATCAATCGAAAAAAGAAGCATTTATTCAAAACATTGGACAAGCTTATGAAGATATTGGCTTTGTAGCCTTAAAAGGTCATTTTTTAAGTGATGAACTCACTAACAATCTATATAAAGAAATTAAGGCCTTTTTTGATTTACCAGAAGACGTTAAAAAAAAGTACGAAATAGAAGGTTTAGCAGGGCAGCGTGGCTATACTTCGTTTGGAAAAGAATCTGCTAAAGGAAAAAAGGAAGGAGATCTAAAAGAATTTTGGCACTTTGGCCAAGAGGTGGTCAATGGCGAGATATTAAGCGAGGAGTATCCAAAGAATATTAAGGTTGATGAATTACCTCAGTTTAATAATACAGGTATGAAAGCCTATAGACAATTAGAAAAAACAGCTATTTATGTATTAAGGGCTCTTGCTCTATACATAGGACTTGAAGAAAATTACTTCGACGATTATGTAACCAATGGCAATAGTATTTTAAGACCTATACATTACCCTCCAATTATCGACAAACCTAAAGGTGCTGTAAGAGCAGCAGAACATGGCGATATCAACTTAATCACTTTACTTATGGGAGCATCTGCCTCTGGCTTAGAAGTAAAAAGCAAACAAGGTGAATGGGTACCTGTAACGGCATTGCCGGAACAGCTGGTAATTAACGTTGGTGATATGTTACAAAGGTTAACCAACAATAAGCTGCGTTCAACAATACACCGTGTTGTCAATCCCCCAAAAAAAGACTGGGGTTCATCTAGGTATTCTATTCCGTTTTTTACACACCCAAAAAGTAACATGAGCCTAAATTGTTTGCCTGAGTGTATTGATAAACAGCACCCCAAACAGTACGACGATATTACTGCTGGAGAATACCTAAACGAGAGACTTATTGAGTTAGGCTTGTTAAAAAAATAGTATGAGTAAAACTGTTATTTCATTTTTTTCTTTTGGCATTGCTTTAATTATAATTGGAGCACTATTTAAAGTTATGCATTGGCCACAGGCCACCACATTGCTAGCTTTAGGCTTAACATTTGAGTCTTTGGCCATCGTAATATTTGCTTATCAAAAATTAAAAAAATAAAGATTCTAAGTACCATTGTAAAAACTTTTACAATGAATGACTTACAATGTAATGATGAACCCGCGGTTTTAAATCAGCTTCAAGCTATATCATCTCAAATTGGTTTTACCATGCCTTCAGATTTGCTGGTTGGCCAATTATTAAGAACCCTTGTAGCCTCTAAAATTAGTGCTCACATCCTTGAGCTTGGTACAGGCATGGGTTTGTCGCTTTGTTGGATGGCAGATGGACTAAATAAAAACTCCACCTTAACCTCTATCGATAATGATAATGAATTAATTCAATTAGTTAAACCTTTCTTTGAACAGGATACCCGAATTAATATAATTTGTAACGACGCTTCTATTTGGTTAAAAAAATATAATGGTTCAAAATTTGATTTGATTTTCGCAGATGCTTGGCCAGGAAAATACAGTGAATTAGATTTAACTCTAGGGCTACTAAATAAAGGCGGTTTATATATAGTGGATGACCTGCTGCCACAATCTAACTGGCCAGAAGGTCATCATAACAACGTCAATCAATTTATCGCTAAGCTACAGGATAGAGCAGATATTTTCTTAACCAAAATATCTTGGTCAACTGGCATTATTATAGTTACCAAAAAATAACGCTTAAATACATTTAATCATCTAGCCACTCATCTCCTTGATAATTTTTTATAAATTTGACTGTTAAAACGTACCGATAGAACATGTCTAAAAAAAAACTAAATAGCTTATCAGACTTAGGTGGATTTGTTTTTTCAACTAATGAAAATGAAGATTTTTCTAATTTTACTGATGACACCCAAGACACCCTAACTCCAGAAAAACAAAACCTTGAAGCTCATTTTTCTAACAAAGGCCGAGGTGGCAAAACGGTTACGGTAATCAAAGGTTTTTTAGGCACTGATAATGATTTAAAAACCTTAGCAAAACTTCTTAAAACAAAATGTAGTGTTGGCGGAACAGTTAAGGATGGTGAGATTATCATTCAAGGAAATTTTCGTGATAAAATTATTCAAATTTTACAACAACAAGGGTATAATGTTAAACGTGTAGGTGGCTAACTAAATTATATAAAATGACCAAAATAGGCGACTCAGAACTCATCATAAACCCAGATGGCAGTATTTATCATATCAATTTAAGACCAGAGCACGTTGCCGAGAATATCATTTTTGTTGGCGATCCCAATCGCGTGGCCAAAGTGGCTAAACACTTCGATAAAATAGAATATGAAACACAAAAGAGAGAATTCAAAACTATTGTTGGCTCTATTAATAAAAAGCGTTTTACTGTAATTTCAACAGGTATAGGGCCAGATAATATTGATATTGTATTAAATGAATTAGATGCATTAGTTAATATCGATTTGAAAACTAGAGTGATCAAAAAAGAAAAAACTTCGCTCAATATTATACGAATAGGAACTTCTGGCTCTTTACAGAAAGATATTCCGGTTGATCGTTTTATACTTGCAAAATATGGTCTAGGTTTTGACGGCCTATTACACGCCTACCATGCCTCGGGTATTTTTGAAACTGAGATAGAAAATGCTTTAATTGAGCATACCAATTATGCTAAAGAAAAGTCACGACCATATATTATTGGCAATAGTTCATTACTAGAAAAAAAATTGTTTACAGATTCTATTTTTACAGGAATTACGGCTACTGCAGGAGGGTTTTATGGCCCTCAAGGTAGGGTATTAAGACTTCCCGTTCAGGATCCCTCCTTAAATAAAAAAATAGATTCTTTTAAATACAAAAATTTAAGAATTACAAATCTTGAGATGGAGACCTCTGCCATCTATGGTCTGGCTAAATTAATGGGGCACCATGCCGTTTCTATGAATGCAATTATTGCCAACCGTGCCAATTTAACTTTTAGTAAAAATCCTTACGACACTGTTGAGAAACTCATCGAATATACCATAAGTAGACTATTGCAATAATTTACTGGTTTTGGCGTTAATAGTTTATTAATTGATTTTTTTTCAATATTGAACATAACATTTAAACCAAAAACCATGAAGAAATTTATTTATTTATTCGTTTTCGCTTTTGCTACCGTATCGTTAGCGTCGTGTGGTGGCTCAAGCAATAGTTGTGTCTCCTCTGAAAAATATCAAATTAAAAACATCAAATTTGAAAATCAAGAAGTTGTAATTACTGACGAGTTTCTAGAAACCGCCGATGAAGTAAATTAACTTTATGATTCTTAAAAGAATGGAGACCGTTTCTTTATTGGAACGGTTTTTTCATTTAAAAATATCACATTTTTTTATTGCCATCCATAGTAGACTTTGTAATTTTGCACAAACCTAAATACAATGTCTCAAACTAAGTATATTTTTGTAACTGGAGGAGTTACATCGTCCCTAGGAAAAGGGATTATTGCTGCTTCTTTAGCTAAACTACTTCAATCTAGCGGTTTTTCTGTAACCATTCAAAAACTAGACCCATATATTAATGTAGATCCTGGTACTTTAAACCCTTACGAGCACGGAGAGTGTTTTGTTACTAATGACGGGGCAGAAACAGATTTAGATTTAGGACATTATGAGCGATTTTTGAACATTCCCACTACCCAAGCTAATAATGTAACTACGGGTAGAATCTATCAATCAGTTATTGAAAAAGAGCGTAAAGGTGATTATCTAGGTAAAACAGTTCAAATTATCCCGCACATTACGGATGAAATCAAAAATAGAATTAAAATCTTAGGCAGAACTGGTGAATATGATATTGTCATTACCGAAATTGGAGGTACTGTTGGAGACATTGAATCTTTACCTTATATTGAATCTGTTAGACAGTTAAAATGGGAACTAGACGATAATCAAACCATCGTTATTCATCTCACTTTAGTGCCCTATTTAGCAGCAGCCAAAGAATTAAAAACCAAGCCAACACAGCATTCTGTAAAAGAATTGATGCAAAGTGGCTTGAGTCCGGATATTTTAGTTTGCCGTACCGAACACCATCTTACTGAAGATATTAAAAGAAAGTTAGCATTATTTTGTAATGTTAAACAAGAGGCAATTATAGAATCTATTGATGCCCAAACCATTTATGATGTTCCTAATTTGATGTTAGATGAAGGTTTAGACAAAGTGGTACTTAAAAAGCTAAACCTCGAGGCACAGAAGGCTCCAGTATTAAATGCTTGGAACGATTTTCTTACAAAATTCAAGAATCCTAAGAATTCGGTAAAAATTGCACTCGTTGGTAAATATGTAGAACTACAAGAT
>JAUIJW010000247.1 GCA_030431085.1 Bacteroidia bacterium | reverse complement strand
ATCTAACTTAAAAACAGCGCTCAAATTACCAAACACTATAAACGGTATTTACTTACATACCTCAAAATTATACGTATTTAACGAGAATCAAGAGTTATTGGTGTTTGACATTAAGCTTGAAGACTAAACTTAGCTCCTTCAAAACTCAAACATCAACGGTAAAGTAGTCTACTAAAATTACATTATAATATAAGTTAAAATCATTAACTTTAACCTTTCATAAATATCGAAATTATAAGAATTATGCACATTGCAATTGCCGGAAATATCGGTGCAGGTAAAACAACTTTAACTAGACTATTAGCTAAACATTATAAATGGGAACCTCATTTTGAATCTGTAACAGACAATCCTTATCTAGATGATTTCTATGGCTCAATGGAGCGGTGGTCTTTCAATTTACAAATTTTCTTTTTGAATAGTCGATTTCGTCAGATTTTAGAGATTAGAGAGAGTGGTAAAAACATCATACAAGATAGAACCATTTATGAAGATGCTCATATTTTTGCTCCTAATCTTCATGCTATGGGGTTAATGACTAATCGAGATTTTAGCAATTATGAATCTCTTTTTGAGTTAATGGAGCGCTTGGTTGCCCCACCAGATTTACTAATTTATCTACGGGCAAGTATCCCTACTTTAGTAGGTCAAATTCATAAGAGAGGGCGCGATTTTGAAAACTCAATCAGTATTGACTACCTCAGCCGACTTAATGAAAGATACGAAGCTTGGATTAGCCAGTATAAAAAAGGAAAATTACTTATCATTGATATTGACCATTTAGATATTGTAGAAAAACCTGAAGATTTAGGTTCAATTATTGATCGAATTGATGCTCAAATTCACGGTTTATTCTAAGATTAAAACCACCTATAAAATAAAAAAACCCACTTTAAGTGGGTTTTTTTGTATGTTAACTATCGTTATAAAGAAAAAGAATAACTATTTACTTCTTCTTTAAATTATCTCTTATATCTCCTTTTAAAGTAGAATAATTAATCTTAAGTGCGTTAATATTACGTAGCTCTTCTTTGATATCTGTAATAGTACCTACACTTGATTCTACATCTGCTTTAATAGAAGTGGTTAATAAAGGAATTTCATCTTCAGGATGAGTTTCTCTTTCAGCAAAAATGAAATACTTCACATCTTTAACATCTGCAATACGATCATTTAACTGAATTTTATCACCATTCTGCCCTTCGACTTTACCTACATAGATATAACTCACAAGGCTTTTACGCTCAAGCTTTTTTACCTCAGTAGCTTTAGGCAATTGTGGCTTTTTAATTTTTAATTCAGTTTCACGCATCACTGTGGTCACCATAAAGAAGAATAACAACATAAATACAATATCTGGTAAAGATGCTGTAGATATACCGGGCATTCCTTTCTTTTTCTTTTTAAACTTTGACATCAGTATTAAATTTTATTTTGTAGGTTCTGCTTCAGAAATAATTTGAGGATACTTCTTTTTGATATTATCAATTTTAGCTTTTAAGCTTTCATTACCAATATCATTTTTTTGATCCTTCAAAAGTTGTTCGTAGCTAACGCCATACAATTTCTTTGATAATCTATTTCTTAAATCTGTATAAGCACCAACCAATTCATTTTGTACCGCGATATACGTTCCATACGAGGTTCCTCTATCACTTTCTAATGAAATAATTGCCTTATTAGGATGATCTGATGAGGCTGGATCTTTGGCCCCTTCACACCAATCGCATTCTGCTGGCTCGGCACCATCGATAGGGTTTCCTATTCCTCCACCATTATCGATAAACTTTTTCGCCTCTTCACGAATTTCATCAACCTTCATAAATTTATCACCTTCAACCAATATCTCATTGTTACGGTTTACAGTAACAACAAAAATGTTTTTCTCTTTTAATTTAGGCGGCTCAATATCTTCAGGTTGTTTCTCTGGCAGCTTGCGAGATATCCCTGTATCTACATCCATCGTAGTGGTAACTAAGAAGAATATAAGTAACAGGAAGGCAATGTCTGCCATAGACCCTGCATTAATTTCTGGTAAATCTCTTTTCGCCATAATATTACTTAGATATTAATGATCTTACAAAATCTAATAAAAATCCTGCCAAACCAATTCCTCCTAAGATTACGGAGTACCAAATTCCGGTACTAACCCATTTAGAAATTGATCCTGCTTCTCCATCCTTAATCACGTTACCAGCAGCATTAGTCACGGCAGCATCTGAAGCTAAACCATAAGCTAAAGCTAACAGTACTCCTAAAACAACTACAGAAATTAATGATTTCTTCAATTGTTTAGGGTTCTTCAATAAATTAACTAAAGAATACACTACAGCCAATACAGCGGTGATGATTAAAATTATTTTGGCAAATGATACATACGGTGAGATTATGCTATTTTGCAATTCAACACTCTCTTTTACTGCATCATCTCCTTCCATCACTATTCTCACTAGAAAGAATATAGCAATAATGCCAATTATTCCAGAGATAATAGTTAATATTTTTGATAAATTACTATTCATGATGTGGTTTATTATTTGTTTTTAACCAATATGTCAACAAGCTTAATTGAAGCATCTTCCATATTATTTACGATACTATCTACTTTTGAGATAATGTAATTGTAAAAGATTTGAAGAATAATAGCCACAATCAAACCAAATACCGTAGTTAATAATGCCACTTTAATACCTCCAGCCACAACTGA